>JAJXXN010000166.1 GCA_021781075.1 Acidobacteriota bacterium
CAGCGCATGCACATCGGCTTCTACGATTCCAACGCTGTCGGCCGCCTTGTCACACGCCTCACCGCAGACGTTGATGCCATCAATGAAATGTTCACCGCCGGCGTCCTCGCCATCGTCGATGATTTCTTCACCCTCCTCATCATGACCGTCATCATGTTCGGCATGAACTGGCGTCTCGCCCTGCTCAGCTTCTCCGTCATGCCCTTCATCCTCATCGTCACGCGCCTCTTCCGCAACAGCGTGCGCGAGAGCTACCGCCGTGTCCGCACCGCCATCGCGCGCATCAACAGCTTCACGCAGGAGTACGTCTCCGGCATGAGCGTCGTGCAGCTTTTCAACCGTGAGGGCCGCGCCGCAAACGACTTCGAGGTCGTCAATCGCGACCACATGGTCGCCTTCAAGGACACCATTTTCGCCTACGCACTCTACTACCCCGCAGTGGACGTGCTCTCCACCGCGGCCATCGCGCTCGTCATCTGGCGCGGCGGCCTTGGCGTGCTGGCATCCACCGTCACCATTGGCATACTCGCCATGTTCATCCAGTACTCCATGCGCTTCTGGCGCCCCATTCAGGACCTCAGCGACAAATACAACATCCTGCAGGCCGCCATGACCGCCTGCGAGCGCATCTTCAAACTCCTCGATACCAAGCCGGAAATCGTCTCGCCCGCGTTGCCAAAATCCGGCGACAACTCCAACCGCATCGAGTTCCGCGACGTCTGGTTCACCTACCAAAAGCTCTCCGAGGAGCAGCGACGCGCCATTGACAGCGCCGCCGACCCCTCCACCCTCCCTGGCATCGAGTGGATTTTAAAGGGCGTCAGCTTCACCATCGAGCCCGGTGAAACCATCGCCATCGTCGGCCACACCGGCGCCGGAAAAACCACCCTCACCAGCCTCATGATGCGCTTCTACGACGTCACCCGCGGCTCCATCCTCATCGACGGCATCGATCTCCGCCAGCACGGCCTCGACGAACTCCGCCGTCATTTCGCCGTCGTGCTGCAGGACCCCATCCTCTTCTCCGGGACAATCGGCGAAAATATCCGCCTCGGCAACGAGGCGCTTACCATCGCCCATCTCCGCCGCGCCGCCGCCGATGTCAACATCCTCGAGTTCATCGAATCGCGCCCGCTCCAATTCGACGAGCCCGTCCGCGAGCGCGGCTCCTCGCTCTCCACCGGCCAAAAGCAGCTCATCAACTTTGCCCGAGCCCTCGCCTACGACCCGCGCATCCTCATCCTCGACGAGGCAACCTCAAGTGTCGACACCGAGACCGAGCAAAAAATCCGCCTCGCCCTCGACCGCATGGTCGCTGGCCGCACCAGCGTCCTCATTGCGCACCGCCTCTCCACCGTGCAGCGCGCCAACAAAATCCTCGTCATGCACAAGGGCCACCTCCGCGAGGAAGGCACACACCAGCAACTCCTCGCCCTCCGCGGGCTCTACTGGAAGCTCTACCAGCTCCAATACAAGGACCAGGAAGTGGCCGCGTAAGCACGCCCGTATTTTCTCAAATTGACAATTCTATATATGATGGTTAAAAGCGCATCCGCAGCGCCGCATTCATCCCAACGGAGCCATTGCATTGACTTCATCCGGCAAGCCCGTCCCTCAAGTTGAGATCTTTGACACCAGCCTGCGTGACGGGCTGCAGCAGCCCAACCTCGAAATCTCCATCCCCAATGCCGTCGCACTCCTCGAACGCATGGGCGGATTCGGCATCCACTATGCTGAAATCGGTTTCGCCGGCGCCAACACCTTCTCCAGCGATCTCGCCAAGGCCCTCGACAACGTCGATACCGGCAAAACCCGCCCCGCTTTCTTTGGACGCACCCGTGGCCGGGGCATTCGCGTTGAGGATTGGTCTGATGTCAAGGTAATACTTGAGCACAGGAAACGCATTCAGACGGCCGTCATCGTCGTCAAATCGCGCCTCCTCGACATCGAGCGCTCGCTGGAAACCACGCCGGAGGAAAACCTCCTGATGGCCCGCGAAACCATCGACTGCCTGCATCAAAATGGCTTGGAGGTATTCATCGACCTCGAGCACGCCATGGACGCCTACTGTGGTCGCCGCGAGTTCGGCATCCCCTACGACGCCGATTTGCGCCTGCGCGCCAGGGACTATCTCCTCCAACTCACCGCGCAATGCGCGGCGCAAAAAGTCGCCCGCATCATCGTTTGTGATACCACCGGCGGCGCCAGCCCGGAGGAGGTCTCCGCCATCTTCGGTGAGCTCACCTCGCTGCACCCCGGCACAAAATTCGGCTTCCACGGCCACACCGACCGTGGCCTCGGCGTCGCCAACTCACGCGCCGCCATCCTCGCCGGCGCGTCGCAGTTGCAGGGCACGCTCCTCGGCACCGGCGAGCGCTGCGGCAACGTCAACCTCACCACCGTCATCGGCGGCATGCAACTGCGTGGTGAGGCCGAGTTCGTCTCCACCGCCTCCCTCGCCGGCCTCACCAGCCTTGCCCACTCCGCCTACGCCGCCTTCAGCCTCGAGGTCCCGCACGGCGCGCCCATCGTCGGCCATGGCGCCTTCGGCACCTGGGCCGGGATGCACGGCTCCAGCGAAAGAAAAAACCCCGGCGCTTATCTCTGGTGCGATCCCGCGCAGGTCGGCGCCGTGCCCATCATCGGCGTCAACGCGCAATCGGGCCGCGCCAACGTCATGTTGCTCTCGGAGCAGCTCGGCGAAGCACTCAGCTCCTCCCAGGCCCAGCAATTTCTCGAAGAATACCTTCCCAT
>JAJXXN010000132.1 GCA_021781075.1 Acidobacteriota bacterium
GGGCATCTGGCCGAATTGGCGCTCGAGCGGCGCGGTGACGGAGGAGGACATCACCTCGGGGCCGGCACCGGGGTAAAAGGTGAGGACCTGGATGATGGGGTAATCGACCTCTGGCAGTGCGGAGACGGGCAACTGCGTGTAGGCGACAAAGCCCGCAAGCAGGATCGCCACCATCAGGAGCGAGGTGGCGACGGGCCTGAGGATGAACAGGCGTGAAGGGCTCAACGCTGCCTCCTGCCGCTGGACTGACTGGAGGATTGGCGTGGGCTTGTGAGCGGCGCATTGCCGGCGGGCGCGGCATTGAAGGGGTTGCCTGAACCGGGCGCGGAGGTTGTGCCTTGTGTACTGTGGCGCGGTGTGCTGACGGTGACCGGGGCTTCATCGCGCAGGCGTTCGGTGCCATCAACGACCACTTTGTCGGTGGAGTCCACGCCGCTGTCGAGGATGGTCTGCTGGCCCTCGGCAAGTGCAATCTTCACGCTCTTGCGGCGGACAATGGTTTTTGTCGGGTCTTTGGGATCGGGCGCGGTGACCCAGACAAAGGTTCCCTGAGAGCCGGTCTGGATTGCGGCGGAGGGTATGACCAAGGCGTCGGGGCGCTCTTCCAGCACCAGGTGAATGTTCACAAACTGGTTGGGGAAGAGCTGCAGGTCCTTGTTGTCAAAGACAGCCTTGAGCTTGTCCGTTCCGGTGGTGGTGTCGATCTGGTTGTCGGCGGTCAGAAGCTCCCCTGTGGTGATGTGCTGCGTGTCGCTGCGGTCATAAGCATCAGCCTGCAGTTTGCGGTCGTTGGCAAGCTTGTGCAGCACCTGCGGCAACTGGTTCTCGGGCAGCGTGAAGTAAACGGCAATGGGCTGGATTTGGTTGATGACAACCAGATTGGTGGTGTTGGCTGTGATGATGTTGCCGGGGTCAACAAGGCGCAGGCCGATGCGCCCGCGAATGGGGGCCTTGATATAGCACCAGTCAAGGGAAAGCTGCGCGGTCTCGATGGCCGCCTTGTCGGCCTCGATGGCGCCGACGTACTGGCCCTCGGCGGATTCATCGGCATCGAGGGTCTCCTTGCTGACGACGCCGGCCTGGTAAAGCGCCTTGTAGCGCGCATACTCCGCCTGCGCGTTCTTGAGCAGCGCCTCGTCGTGCGCGAGGTTGCCTTTGGCCTGGTCGAGCGCGGCCTTGTAGGGACGCGGATCGACGACCATGATGGTCTGGCCTTCGGAAACCTGCTGCCCCTCAATAAATTTCACCGCGTCAAGCTGGCCGTTGACGCGTGCCTTGACGGTGACCGAGTAATAAGGAGTCACGGTGCCGAGCGCTGTAAGGTAAATGGGCATGGGCTTCTGCTCGACCGGGACCACCGAGACCGGCGTGGGCCGATTGAGCAGGACCGCGGAAGAAGCCTCCTCGGCGCGCTCTTTGGCAAGCCGGTTCTGATAGATGCGCCAGCCGAGAAAAGCAAAGAGCGCAAGGAGCAGCAGATAGATCACGGGGCGAAGCCAATGGCCGCCCTTGTGTTGGTCGTGGCTGATTGAACCATCGGAAGAGTGCCCGGAGTTTAGATCAAGTGACATGCAAGGTTACCCGTGGCTGAAAATTTGATGTTTGAAGCTTGAGTTTACTGTTTTGGATGCACCGGCGTACAGCAGGGATATTGGCAGGTATCCAGCAGGTGAAAACCGTTGTATGCATGGAAGAAAGCCGCCATTGAGTTGGACGAAAATGCAAGCAGTCAGGTTACATGGATGGATATTTTGTGACTGCGGAGTGTAAAACGGCGAAGAAAAAGGCGGCACTGGGAAAATGAATGCAATACACTGAATTAGCCCCTGACTGACAAACCCGAGGAAACCAGACGATGCCCGGCGCGAACATTCCGGCAGCCAACCCAAATCTGCGGCCGTTGTGTGTTGATTTGGATGGGACACTGGTCAAATCGGACACGTTCTATGATTCACTCTGCGTGCTGATGCGGCGACGGCCGCTGGCGGCGTTGAAGCTGCCGCTGTGGCTGCTGGGCGGCAAGGCACGGGTGAAGTCGGAGCTGGCGCGGATCGCTCCACTTGATGCCGCAAAATTGCCCTATAACCAAAAGCTGTTGCAGGCGCTACGGCAGGAGCAGCGGAACGGGCGGGCTATTTATTTGGCCACCGGGGCTGACCAGCGGCTGGCCGAGGCGGTTGCGCAACACCTGCATCTGTTCACCGGCTTGCTTGGCTCCGATGGCGTGAAGAACCTGACCGGAGCGAGGAAACTGGCGGCGCTCCGGGAGCAATATGGCAGTTTTGATTACATTGGCAACGCGCGTGTTGACCTGCCGCTGCTGGCGGCCTCGGTTGAGCCGATGGTGGCCAACCCGAGCGTTGGATTGCGGCTTGGGCTCAGGTGGCGGAAGATCAGGCCGCGGCAGGTGTTTGAGGACCGCAGGCCGTTGTTGCAAACAATCCTCAAGGCCATTCGCATTCATCAGTGGTCAAAAAATGTGCTGGTATTTGTCCCGTTGCTGCTCTCGCACAAATTGACGGGCGCGGGGATAGCGGCGGCACTGGAGTGTTTTTTCTGTTTCAGTTTTACAGCCAGCGCCAATTATGTGGTGAACGACCTGCTGGATATTGAGAGCGACCGGCATCACACTTCGAAGCGCCTGCGGCCGTTTGCGGCAGGCGACCTGCCGGTGCTGTTGGGCCTTGCGCTGATTGGACTGCTGCTTGCCGCAACAATCACGCTGCTGGTGGTGCCGGGGCTTCCGTG
>JAJXXN010000200.1 GCA_021781075.1 Acidobacteriota bacterium
ATAGTCGGCGCGATTGGCGCGTGCGGTGGATAGATTTGGAGTGGCAATCTGGTTTGGGCGGTCGGTGCCAATGGAGCCTGCGCCTGTTTGCTGTATGCCTGAGTAGACGGTGAATGGCGCGCCCGAGGAGATGGATGAGATGGAGAGCAACTCCCAGCCATAGGTTATTTTGCGCGGAATCACGGCGAACACGGCGGCGCTTTCAAGGTGCAGGTCCTGCGCTAGGCTGAGGCCGAAGCCATGGGTGATGTCAAAGGAGGAGGGACCCTTTTCGGCGCTCAGGTTGGCGGGATTTTGTGGGAAGCCTGTGGCGACAGCACCGGTTGCGCCTGTTCCGCCGACAACGAGGGAGGTGTCGTCAAGCGATTTGCTCCATGTATAGGATGCCTGGATGCCCGGGCCGCCGTGGCCGATGGTTCCGGAGAGCGAGGCTTGCAGGGCATGATAGCTCGAATGCACATCGTTGGTGATGACCTGCATGACGCCGAATCCGCTGGCCGGATTTCCGCTGCCGTCAAAAATTGTGTAGGGAGCAAAGCCGGGGGCGGCTCCCGGAAAGGCATTGGGAAAACTGACGCGTGGAAGTTTTTCCGCGGCGGTGCCGACGTAGCCGAGGTCAACGGCCAGGTTGGCGAATCGGCGCTCAAGGCCCAGCGTCCAGGTGAAGAGCGTGGCATTGCAGAAGTTGGGATTGATGCCGGCGAGGCTGAGCACGCTTGCGGCCCCGGAGCCGGTGAGCGACGTCAACGCGGCCTCGTATCGATTCACGTCCATGATGGTGTTGGATGGGATGTTGCTGGTCCCGTGGGCGAGGATATCGTTCCCGTTGAGGTCATAGGCCTTGGGCAGCATGGACGGCGTGATGGTGAAGCCGTAGGGGAGCGGGTCGGAGGAGGAAGAGATGCGGCGCGGGTAGATGACAAAGGGCGCCTGCCCGGTTAGGTAATTATCCTGCCAGATGTTGGGAGGGATGGTGGTGACAGCGCCGCCGCTGCGCAGGGTGAGGTTTTTTCCCGGTTCCCAGGAGAGTTGCACGCGCGGCGCCCACGCATTCAGTGTTGTGCGGTAGCCGGGCTGGGGGTTGACGACGTAGCGAAGAGTGCCGTCGATGGAGCGGAAGGAAGCGCTGCGATGGGCGCGCTCGGTGATGGGCGTGTAGTACTCCCAACGAAGGCCGTAGTCGAGGGTGAGGTTGGGCCGCAGCTTCCATGAGTCTTCAAAGTAAGCGTTGATGTCGCCGCGGTCAATGGCCGCGGGGCCGATGTGGGCGCCGCCGGAGATTTCGGGTGGCGCGACGGCGACGTTGTAGTCGAAGGGCGAGCCGGAGAGGAAGGCCGAGAGCGTGTCAGGAAGCTGTGCGCCTACGCCGATATTATGCCTGCCGCTGGTGGAGCTGATGGGTTCAGTGGCGTAGGCCGCGCCGCCTCCGAAGTCGTAATTGCCATTGGGACTGATCCCGAAATAGGTTGTGTCCACGTTCCAGCGAACTTCGAACCCGGCTTTGAAGAGGTGGACACCGCGCGTGTAACTGAGGTTCTCACGCTGCTGAAATAAATTGCCAAAGGCCTGCATCACCGAGCCGCCCGCGCTGTTGAAGGCCTCAAAAAGGCCGTCGTTGAATTTGACCGCGGGGTCGGTGTGGTTGGGCGTGGGAAAGCCGGGCATGGTGCGGGTGATGGAGAAGGAGGATTCGATCACTGTTTTTGGAGTGAGCGTGGAGGTGAGCGTGCCGACCACATTGCGCTGCCTGTCGCTGTATGCAACGCCAAAGCTGTTGTCGATGGCGGTTTGATCCGGGTTGGTGGTGGGTCCGTCGAGATTGTCATAGACGAAACGGGCGAAAAATTGATTCCGCGGTGAAAACTTGCGGTCAATACGGATGGAGAATTGATTGGCGTTGGTGGCAACAGGCGATGCCGTCGCATAGGTGTTCACGCCGAAAGAGCCGGTGGGGAGATTGGGAAGTGGATAACGGGCGAGGATTGAAGCGATGGATGGGTTGACTGGTATGAGGAGTGTGTCGGTTGTGCCGTCGGGAAATTGTAGTGTATCGCTGACAATGTTGGAGCCGTTTTGCGGCCGCTCGGCAGCGGAGGGCACGGGCATGACCTGGGTTGTGCCGAGGACCTGGCGGAAGCCCTGGTACTGGACAAAATAAAAAGTGGAGTTGCGGCCGTCAAAAAGGTGCGGGATGTAGACCGGGCCGCCGTTGGTGAAACCGAACTCGTTGCGGCGGAAGGGCGGGATGCGCCCCGGGTAGGCGGGCGTGGGGTGGTCAAAAAAATTGCGCGCGTCCAGGACGGAGTTGCGGACAAACTCGAAAAAGGAGCCGTGAAAACCGCTGGCCCCGGAGCGGGTGTGGATGTTGGTGAATCCGGCGGCCCCACGGCCGATTTCGGCGGGCAGCCAGCCGGTGGAGGAATCAATGCTTTCAACGGCATCGACATTGAAGTTGGTGAAGGTGGCGCCCCCCATCTCGGGGTCGGAGATGTCGGCGCCGTCCATGGCGAATGTTGCCTCCACCCCGCGCTGGCCGTTAATGGCAAATTGCGCAGTGAAGTTGGTTGCGCCGTTGGCGTCGGTCATGGTTCCGGCGGCAAGCAGCAGCAGCGAGGAAAAGTCGCGTTTGTTGAGCGGCAGTTCACTGACGGATTTGCCAGAGAGCGATTCGCCGCCAGTTGAGCCCGTGCTCCCGGCCTGCCTGATAAAGATTTCTCCGCGGATGGAGAGCGTGATGACCACCT
>JAJXXN010000327.1 GCA_021781075.1 Acidobacteriota bacterium
CAATGCCCTTGAATTGGAAGGCTGGCTGTTCAAGCGCCAGCAGGTTCAGCAAGCCGGAGACACTGGTCCCCTCCTGCACTTCAAAGGCCCGTGTTGAGGCGCCAAATAGCTCCTTCAGCACGCCAAAACTGTTTATGGTGATGCGCATGGCTCTCTTTACAGCATACGATGCGCTTGAGGCTCAGGACATTTCATATCAGAATCCACGGGTGATTCCTTTACATGGTCGGCGCATCGGCCTGCCACGCCACCCCCGCGGTTCCCGCCGACGGCAAGGCAAACACGGGCAATGCCACCGACAGCACATCCTCAATGCGGCTTGCATAGTGGATTTCCACGCCTTCAATTTGTTCCGCGCTGAGGTCCTCTTCCACATTCTGGCGGTTTTCCGCCGGCAGCAGGATGGTTGTGATGCCGGCACGCCGCGCGGCGAGGAACTTCTCCTTGATGCCGCCCACCGGCAACACGTCGCCACTGAGCGTGATTTCTCCGGTCATTGCGGTCAATGGCTTTACAGTGCTGTTGGCCAGCATTGAAACCAGCGCCGTGATCATGGTCACGCCGGCCGAGGGGCCGTCCTTGGGAATCGCGCCGGCGGGCACGTGGATGTGAATGTCCGTGTTGCTGAAGTCCTCATCAATGCCCACCAGCGCGGCATTGGCGCGCACCCAGCTCATGGCCGCCTGCATGGATTCGCGCATCACCTCGCCGATTTGCCCGGTCATGGTGAAGCCTCCCTTGCCCTTCATCTTCTTCGCTTCCACAAAGAGCACATCGCCGCCGGCAGGGGTCCAGGCAAGACCGACAACCACGCCGGGGCGCTTGACGCGTTCCGCCACCTCGGTGTCGACGCGCACTTGGATGCCGCCCAGGAACTCCTTGAGTATCTCCGTGCCAACTGCCAGCTTCTCCGTCTTGCCTTCCACAATCCGGCGGGCCTGCTTGCGGCAGACGGTGCCGATGGTCTGCTCCAGTTTGCGCACGCCGGCCTCGCGGGTGTAGTGGCGGACGATATGGCGCACGGCATCCTCGCCAAACTCAATCTGTTCCGGGGCAAGGCCATTCTCACGGACCTGGCGCGGGATGAGGTAGCGATTGGCAATGTGCACCTTCTCCTCTTCGCTGTAACCCTGGAGGTGAATAATCTCCATGCGGTCGCGCAAGGGCTCGGGCACCGTGTCCAGAACATTCGCCGTGCAGATGAAAAGGGCCTTGGAGAGGTCTATGGGCACGTCGAGGTAGTTGTCGCGGAAGGCGACGTTCTGCTCGGGGTCAAGAACCTCTAGGAGTGCGGAGGAGGGATCACCGCGGAAGTCGCGGCCAATCTTGTCGATTTCATCGAGCATGATGACAGGGTCATTGGCCTCGGCGCGCTTCAGGCTCTGGACAATTTGGCCGGGCAGTGCGCCAATGTAGGTGCGGCGATGGCCGCGCAGTTCCGCCTCATCATGCATGCCGCCCATGGAGATGCGCTGGAACTTGCGGCCCAGGGCGCGGGCGATTGAACGCCCGAGACTGGTTTTGCCGACTCCCGGAGGGCCGACAAAACAGAGAATCGGCGCCTTCATGTCGCTTTTCAGCTCGAGCACGCTCAGGTAGTCAAGGATGCGCTCCTTCACCTTGCGCAGTTCGTAGTGGTCCTCGTCTAGAATCTGCTGCGCGTGGCCGACATTGACCTTGACGCCGGTGGATTTGTTCCACGGCATGGCAATGAGCCACTCAATGTAATTGCGGGTGAGCGAGTAATCGGCTGCCATGGGGGACATGCGCGCAAGCCGGTTCAGTTCCCTCACCGCCTCTTTCTTCGCCTCCTCCGTCATGCCGCAGTTTTCAATCTTCTGCCGCAGGTCATCCACCTCGCGTTGCCCGTCATCGCCCTCGCCGAGCTCCTTCTGTATGGCCTTCATTTGCTCGCGCAAATAAAAGTCACGCTGCGACTGCTGCACCTGGTCCTGGACCTCGGTTTGAATTTTGGTGCGGAGCTGCTGGACATCTATCTCTTTGGTCAGGAACTGATGGAGTTTCTCCAGCCGTGCCTGCACCGCGGCTGTTTCCAACAGGGACTGCTTCTCCGCCGTCGTCAGGAAGGGCAGCGAGGCGGCGATAAAATCAACCAGCTTTGCCGGCACATCGATGCTCGCCGCAATCGTGCGCAATTCGTCCGACAAGGTCTGCGAGGCGGTCACTATCTGGTTGAACTGCGTCAGCACATTCCTGACCAGCGCTTCCACTGCGGATTCATTCTCCGCACCTGACGGCTCGATGACCGATAGCGTGCGCACTTCAGCTACCATGTATGGCTCGGATTGCACGAAACGGACAAACTCAACCCTTTCAACGCCTTCAGTGAAGACAAAGCGGCTCTGGTTGGGCATTCTGACAATCTTGTGCACCGTGGCCAGGGTTCCGACCGTGTTTAAATCTTCAGGGCGCGGTGAGTCGACGTGCGCATCCTTCTGCGCCGCCACCACAATCTGCCTGCTATCGCCCAATGATTCAATCAGTTGAATTGAGCTTTCACGGCCCACCGTGAGCGGCAAAACAGCATGGGGAAAGAGAACCGTATCACGCACGGGGAGTACAGGAACCAATCGGATTGGCTGGTTGCTGCTTGCGTCGGGTTCGAGAGCCTGTCCAAACATTGAGTCACCTCTTATCAACTTATCTTCATTTATACATGAAGATACTCTAATCCCCCAAAAGCTTCGCCCTCAAACCTGCCCAGTCACGCCCGCCATTATGCATATCAAACGCCTCAAAGTCTTCAAGGTCAGTGCCTTAGCGAAAAATCTTTGATTCGGGAAAAAACTTCACCAAAGTAGCCAAAGGCAGCATTCTGGTTGCTTATCGGCAGTGAGCCGATGGAAGTTCAGAGAGCCTCGTGGAATCAATGGCAGCCGGTAATCTGTTTGGGATTTAATTGAAATTCAGCAACTCGCGCGACGGAATAAACAGGACCGTGGCATGGCACCCCGCACCAGCCGCTGAAATAACTCGATCAGACCTCTACGCTGAGAATTCCTCCGACAACCAGTCACTGAAAGGTCCAAAGCTTTCTTCGCGTCCCAGAAAATCGTGGACCATTTCCCTGCCCGGTTTGGAGCCGCCTTGCGAAAGAATTGTTTGCTTGTAACGTTCCGCGGCGGCGCAGGCGAGAGGGTTTTCAGGGTCGAACTGGGCAAAGATGTCGAGGGCAATGACCTTGTCGAAGGCATATGTGTAGTAGTTCGATGAGTAGCCGGTGAGATGGCCAAAGCTCGCATACATGCGGTTTCCGTCGATCCAGGCCCAGGGCTGGAAGCGCTCGTACAGGGAGCGGGTGACCTGGTCGAAGTCGATTGCGGCGGCTTCGAGGTCGTGGAGGTCGAGCGAGAGCGAGGTGTAGTAGACCTGCGAGCGCATCCAGTCGGCGCGTCCAAATGCCCCGGCGCGTTTCATGCGTTCGATGAGCGGGAGCGGGAGCGGTTCGCCGGTCTGGTGGTGGTGCGCGAAGGACTGCAGGAGCGCGGGCGAGCGGAAGAACTCCTCGAGCATCTGCGATGGAACCTCGATGAAGTCGCCTTCGGTGGCAAAGCCGGAGAGGCCGGCCCATTCGGTGTGGCCGCCGAGAAGGGCATGCATGAGGTGTCCGAACTCGTGGAGATAGGTGACGACGTCGGAGTATTGCAACAGTCCGGGGTCGTCGGCGGTGGTTTCAGGAAAGTTGCTGATAAGCGCGGCTTCGGGCGTTGGCCCGCCGGCGAAGCCGTAGACAAGCGGCGCGGCGGAGAACCATTTGTCCTTGCCCTCGCGGGGGTGCATGTCGAGATGGAAGCGTCCGCGGAGGGTTCCCCGCTCATAAACTTCAAACACGCTGACGGAGCGGTGCCATGAGGCCGCGCTGACGCGGCGGAATTCAATGCCGAAGAGTTGCGCGGCGGTGGAGAGGACGCCGGCCTCGACGGATTTGTAGGGGAAGTAAGGGCGCACGGACTGCGAGTCGAAGTCGTAGGCATGGCGGCGGTACTGCTCGTACCAATAGGCGCGGCTGCTGGCGTCGATTTCACCCTCGTGGCCGCGCGCGCGGGCAAAGTCGAGAACCATCCGGTGCTCGCGCTCTGCGCCTTCCCTGCTTGCTTCATCAAGCTTCACAATCAGGTTGCGGACATTGGCTGCCGAGCCGATCATCTGGTCGGCGGTGGCAAGCTCGGCCCAACTGCGGAAGCCTAGTGTGCGCGCGATTTGCTGGCGGGTTTCGAGCAACTGGCGCAGGAGCGCGGAGTTTTGCGGATACGCGCGTGTGTTGTAGGCGATGAACATGCGGTGGCGCAGTGCTGCGCCTTGGGCGAAGGTCATCACCGGCTGCATCTCGGGCGGGTCGGTGCTGATGAGGATTTTGCCGTCGGCGTTGGGCTGATGGCGGGCGATGTAGTCATCAGGCAGGCCGGCAAGTTCGGCGGCCGTGGCCTCGACGGTTTTTGCGCCCTCCTGAATGTTGCGGGCAAATTCAAGCGAGATGCGCGTGGCCTGGGTCTGCAGGGCCTGGATTTTGGCGCGGGTCTCGGAGTCGCGGTCGACGCCGGCGAGCCGGTAGGCGAGTAGGGTTTTGGAGACGTAGTGCCTGGTGGCCGCCGAGACGTTGGTGAGGTCCATGGCAGCGAGGGCTTGATAGACAGGCTGGTTGAGACTGAGCGCGCTGGCGGCTTCACTGATGCGCTCGGCTTCAAGCTGGGCCTGGTCGCGGACGGCCTTGGAGGCGGCGACGGAGTTTAAGACCTGTGCCTGCGAACCGGCGAGGCCCAACTCAAAGATCGCGCGGTCATAAGGGGCGAGCGTGTTGGCCGGGGTGCGCGGGGCGGTGATGGCGAGCAGCTCGACGATAGCCGCTTCGTGTGCGGCAAGGCGGTGATTGACCCATGCGGTGAGGGCTTCGGGGGAGTTGGCGCCGTTGGCGGTCCAGAGGTGAAGTTCGGTGGACATGTATTTATGCTAGCGGAGTTGGCGGGGGTGGCGGGTTGGCGCGCAGCATTTCCACATTTCCCGGCTGGGCATTTACCCTCCGGCGATGGCGCCGATGATGAGGAGCGGCTCCTGGCCCGCGGCGACGGCATCTGGGAGCGGCTCTTCCGGCGCGGCAAGCGACCAATCCTCGGAACAGGCGAAGAAGCGCAGGAAGGCGCGGCGTTGGCCGGTTGCATAGTCGCGAATGGTGCCGCGCAGCATGGGGTGGCGGGACTCAAGTGCGTCGAGAAGGGCGCGCAAAGTCACAGGTGGTGCGACCTCGATGAGCACCTCGCCAGTGACGCCGGCGAGGTTGCGCAGGTGATACGGAAGCGCAACGCGTACCTGCGCGACAGTGGTGTTGTCTGTCTCGCCCATTGTGGAGTTCCCCCTCCCCCGCCACAGCCCACAGCCTGCCTGAGTCAGCGTTGCTAGTTCAATGTCTGCACTTCGACCGACAAAACCCTGGGCAAGTCGCGCACGATGGGCGCCCAAGTGTCGCCGGAGTCGGCGGAGGCGTAAACCTGGCCGCCGGTGGTCCCGAAGTAAATGCCGCATTGGTCGAGCGTGTCGACGGCCATCGCGTCGCGCAAGACGTTGACGTAGCAATCGCGCTCGGGGAGTCCTTTGGAAAGCGGCTCCCATTCGTTGCCGCCGGATCGGCTGCGGTAAACGCGAAGCTGGCCGTCAACGGGAAAGTGCTCGGAGTCGCTTTTGATGGGGACGACGTAAAGCGTCTCCGGCTCGTGTGCGTGCACATCGATGACAAAGCCAAAGTCTGTGGGCAGGTTGCCGCTGACCTCGCGCCAGTTGTCGCCGGCATCGTCGGAGCGCATCACATCCCAATGCTTTTGCATGAAGAGCACGCCGGGACGCGAGCGGTGGATGGCCATGTGATGGATGCAATGGCCAATCTCGGCGTTGGGGTCGGGGATGTAGGGCGAGCGGAGGCCTTTGTTGATGGGCTTCCAGTTGATGCCGCCGTCGTCGGTGCGGAAGGCCCCGGCCGCGGAGATGGCAATGTAGATTCGTTTGGTGTTGGTGGGATCGTGAATGATGGTGTGGACGCCCATGCCGCCCGCCCCGGGCATCCATTGGGAGCCTGTGCCGTGGCCGCGAAGGCCGGCAAGCTCGTGCCAGCTTTCTCCGCCATCGGTGGAGCAAAAGAGCGCCGCGTCCTCAACGCCGGCATATACCGTGCCGGGGTCGGTGAGCGAGGGCTCGATGTGCCAAACGCGCTTGAACTCCCACGGGTGTTGCGTGCCGTCGTACCACTGGTGGGTGGTGAGTGGTTTTCCGGTTGCGGCCGATGTGTCGTAGAGGAAACGGTTGGGCGCCTTGCCGGGGAATGCGGGCATTTCTGGCTCGCCGGGCTTCAGGCCAGGTTGATGCCAGGTCAAGCCGCCGTCGTCGGAGCGTTGGATGATTTGGCCAAACCAGCCGCTGGTCTGTGATGCATAGATGCGGTTGGGATCAGCCGCGGAGCCTTTCATGTGATAAATCTCCCAGCCGGCGAAGAAGGGGCCGCTGACCTTCCAGTCCTTGCGCTTGCCGTCCGCTGTCAGGACGAAGGCGCCTTTCATGGTACCCACCAACACACGCACTTTGCTCATGATGACCTCCGGGGGAGTGAGGATGCGGCGCTCGGGGAAAGCGGGGGGATGCCGCATGAAGATTCTTGATTATTGCCCGTGCAGATTGCAAGAAATCTTTTCACTGAAGGCGGATGGGCAGTTGCTCGATTGCGGATTCATCACCTGCATTCGGCTTAAAGCATTGAGCCTTGCTGATTAAGGACAAATGACGAGCAAACTGCAATCAAGTCAACGGTGCAATGAGTATCAGGAGAGTTATCCACAGGCTGATTTCCCTGTTGCATAAGTTGTGCAATACCTTTAAGATGCGTCAAACGAAAGATGAAGGCGAAAAAGCAAACCGGAACCAAGGCAGCGGGGGTGAAAACACCGCGGGTGAAGGTGCGTTTGCGCCTAGAGAAGCTCTGCACTGCGGTCGAGGGCAAGAACGCAGCGGAGCTGATACAAAATGCGCATGCCGCACTCAAGGAATCACGCTTTATCGAGCTTCGTTTGGACTCGGTTTCGAAACCTGCGGAAGCGCTTGCGCCCCTGAGGAAATTGCTCCATGCCAACCCGGGAGTGGTGGTGATAGGAACCTGCCGGCGCAAGGCAAATGGTGGTGGCTTTGGCGGCTCACTGGCCTCGGAGTTTGAGATTTTGAAGGGTGCGGCGGAAGCGGGTTGCCATATTGTGGACCTGGAGATTGAGTCGGCGGAAGCAGCCAAAGCGGCGCAGATTGAGGAGTTGCGACGAACTGTGGTGGGCGGCAGAAAGAGCCCCAAGGCATCGGGGGTCAATGGAGTAGTCGAAGAACGCACATCGTTGGCATTGATGATCAGCTATCACGATTTTCAGCGTACCAAGCACCTTGAGAAGGTTGCGGAGCGCATTGAAGCCTTTGAACCGGACTTAGTGAAGGTGGTTTCGACGGCAAAAAGCCTGTCTGACAACCTGGAAATTTTGGATTTGCTGAGTTTCCGCTCGGCGGAGAGTCAGATTGTGGCAATCGCGATGGGCGAGGAGGGGTTGATCAGCCGAATTCTGGGGCCGCGCGAGGGCGGCGCGTTCACATTTGCCGCGGCCAGCACAGGCAAAGGCACGGCGCCGGGGCAGATTACAGCGCGAGTCATGCGCGATCTTTACCGCTTTGACCAACTGGACGCGGCAACAAAGGTTTATGGGGTATTCGGCAACCCGGTTTCGCACTCGCTTTCGCCGGTGATGCAGAGCATGGCCTTCCGCAAGGAAGGCATCAACGCGGTCTTTTTGCCGATGAAGGCGCACTCGGCCGAGGATTTGATAGCGTGCTTCAGAAAACTGCCCATGGCTGGTGCAGCGGTGACCATGCCGTTCAAGTGCGATGTGATTCCGCACCTGGCAAATTGCGATGCCTATGCGCAGAAAACCGGCGCGGTCAACACACTGCGCATGGGCGCCGACGGCAACATTTACGGCTTCAACACCGATGTAGCCGGAATCCTGCGCCCGCTGGAACGGCGCCTGCGCCTGGCCGGCGCCAAGGTGGCAGTGCTTGGCGCGGGGGGAGCTGCCCGCGCGGCGGTGTTTGGTTTGGTGGCCTCGGGGGCCGAGGTGTTTGTGGTCAACCGCACCCATGAGAAAGCGGCGGCGCTGGCTCGCAAGGCCAAGGCGCACACATTGAAACAGGAAAAATTGTCCAAAGAGCCAATGGACGTACTGATTAATGCCACTCCATGCGGCATGGCGGGCTCTCGCGTGAGTTTGCCTATCGCCAAGAACGAACTCAATGCTAAGCTGGTCTTTGACCTGGTCTATAACCCGCTGGATACGCCACTGCTGCAACTGGCGAAATCACGCGGGCTGGCCGTGATCAGCGGTGTTGAGATGTTTGTGCAGCAAGGCGCCCAGCAATTCGAGATCTGGACAGCCAGGCCGGCCCCTGAGGCGGAGATGCTGCGCAGTGTTCTGCATGCATTGGAGGAAGGCAATGAAGAAAGGTAAAGGCGCGAGCTGGCGTTATAACCCCCGAGTAAGCCGCGCATGGCTGGATGAAGAGGCGGAAACCACAGGGCAGCCGAGTGAAGAAGCGGACGCCTCAACTGAGCCCACAACCCTGGAGCCGCCGGGCGCGCGTGTCGAGATTGAGCAGTTGAGTGAGCGGGTACGCAACCTGGCAGAGAATACTGATGTTCCAGCCGTTGAGTTTGCGCCTGAGTTCAAAGCCGATCCGGAGTTTCACGTGCCCGCCAACGAGCCGACTTATATCCCGCCGGTGGTAGCGGCTGAGCCTGTTTTTACACCGCCGACAATGCCGGTATTCACGCCGCCCGTGATGGTGGATTACGTCAGGCCGCAGATTCCCGTGCAACCCGTCTTCAAACCGAATATTCCCTCAGTGCCACCAACGCAGCGCATTACTGAACGGCTGGCACAACAGCGCAGCGAGGCGGCCCATGCGCAAACGCCACCGGTTGAGCCGCAGAAGCCGGTTTCGGTCAGCAGACCGTTTCATCCTGAAAGCTATGTGGCGCCGGTTAGCCCCGCGCCTCCGGTGACACGCCCGGCTTTTCTTGAAGTGCAGGAAGCACCGAGAACTGCATCAGTGCCAAAGCCGCCAGTTGCGCCGCCTCCGATTGAAGCAGCCATTCCTGTGCCGCCTGCGCCACCGGCTCCGGTGACTGAGAAAGTCGCCGTGCCCGAGCCTGCACAGGCAGTGCCGATGGAGAGATTTGCCACGCCTGCCCCACCCCCTGCGGCAGCCGCAACATCGGCGCCATCCCCTGCGAGTGTTCGCGCCGAGGCACCGGCTACTGCGAAGTTTGATCCGGTGTTGCCGCCAAAGCCCAGAGTGGAGGAGATGGCCCAGCCCGCGACGCCGACAACGGCAAAAGCAAGAGTTGATGCTCCAGCATCGGCAAGAATGGAAGAAACCCGCAAGCAACCACCTGCCGAAACATCCGCACAAGCACAGCGTGAAGCAGCACGGCCAGCAGCGCCATCGCGCGAAGAGATGCCGCGCGCGAAGACAGCGCCACAACCGGCCCCGCGGCGCGAAGTGGACGGCGAAGGCGCTTCCGGGTTGTCACGTCTACTTAACGCGGTGCGCTCGGCCATTCCTGTGGTTCAACGCCTGCTGCCACTCTTCGAGGGCAATGTGGCCAAGGCGGTTTCAAACCTTCTGGCGCCCATGCCCACCTCAGCCATCGCCCCTGCCCAGGAGAGAGTGGACATCGCGCCGGTGGAGCGCGGGCTGTTGGAACTCAACCGCCAGCACCGTGAATTGCGCGAGCAACTGACATCGCAGAATGTGAGCCTGCAGCGCGTGGAGGACCAGCTAGCGCAGGTTCGCACGGCCACCGACCGCAACACACTCGAGCAGCAGGAGCTGATTGAGGAGATGCAATCCATGGCAAAACGCCAAAGCCGCTTTGCCACCATCATGCTTATTCTGCTTCTGCTTTCCCTGGTTGCCAATGTGCTTTTGTATCTTCAGTTCCGACACTGAGGTTATTTTAGCTGGGACAGACAAAGCGAGGGCGTGGGCTTGGAACCACGCCCGGATTCTTTATATGGAACGAAAGTCCTAAGACTCTAAGTGCTCATAAATCAGATAAATGCTCACTTTCCCATCTTGTTAAAACTATTGAAGTATCATAAAAACAACATTGTATAAATGTGCCTACATTTGCTGTCTTTTTGCTTCAAAAGCTTGCAAGTTGTATTTTGGGCAAGCTACTATTCGCGTAGTTGGCTGGATGAGGTATTAATATTTGGAGTGGTCTGGCCTGGGCCGTAGTTTCCGCAGTTCTGGAGTTCAACCAGCTGGCGGTGAAATCCGCGCACGCAGACGGAGTCAACAATATGGCATGGTATGCCTATTGCCTTAGCAACAAAGAGTCCTTTCCTGAGTTAGCACGCCATCGCAAGCCTATTCCTCTCGAATCCACCCTTGGTGTCAGTGGCAGCCAGGTCTTTTTGTATCCTGCAAGCGATTTGGCGGTGGTGGTAAGTGAAGCCAACCCGCGTGAAGTGATGAACCAGAAGGCCGGCGTGGAGCATGCGCGCGTGATTGCGGAATGCTTCAGGCACACGACGGTGCTTCCCTTCCGATTTGGCACGGTCTTTGAGACGGATGAGAGCCTGCGCAAATCCATACGGTCAAACCAGCGGCAGTTTCTTTGCAACTTGGAGAAATTGCAGGGAAAGACCGAGATGCACATCAAGATCCAGGTTGAGGATGGATGCCGCGAGCAGCAGATGAACGGTTTTTATGAGCCGGTCACTGGGGTCGGGCGCGAGTACCTGAGCCATCTTCGCGAGACGGCTAGCCGCCAGCGTGACCGGCAAACGCGAGCCCGTTCAGTGTCCTTCCAAATGCACCGCAATCTTTCACCTCTGGATGAGGAAGTGAGCTGCCGCATGATGGAAAACGGCAAGATGCTGCTGGACATCGCGCACCTGATCCATCGCAAGCAGGTGGAGCGCTACCAGAACAAGTTTGCGCAGTTGGTCGCGCAGATGAAGCAGTGCCAGATGCAAATCTCCGGGCCCTGGCCGCCCTATCACTTTGTCCACAAGCTGACCCGCCCGCACCATGCACCGGCGCAGCCAGTGGC
>JAJXXN010000085.1 GCA_021781075.1 Acidobacteriota bacterium
ACGGCGGAGTGGCAGTTGAGCGTGGCGTCGCGGGGGAACAAGGCGCTGGCGACGTTCATCCCGATGAGTTATGGGGCGGGCGTAGGCAAGGTGGGGCCATACTACGAGCAGGGCAACTGGTTCCGCGGCGGCGCATTGCAGATGCTGTTTCCATCCTGGCTGCACGATTATGGATTTGAAGTGACGGACGCCAAGCCGAATTTTCCACCAGGCACGCCGCAGGAAGCATTGGTGAAGGCGGCAAAGTTCTGGGACCTGGATGCCCACCCGGCGCATGTGGATTGGTCGCAGGCTTATTGGCACCTGCCGGTGAAGGACATATTAAGCGCCGTGGGCGGCGCGGCGAGCATCTATGACCACACGACCCCGAGCGGCGAGAAGGCCATGGTGGAGCGCACTCCAAATGACCCGTCGTGGCTCAAGGGTGGATTGTGGAACGAAAGTGAGCGCATCAATGTGCCCGGGTTGTGGCTGATGACGTGGTTTGACATCAGCGTGGCGCCAAACCTTGCGGCCTACAACCAGGTGCGCAAAACCGCTGACGCGGCCATCGCCGATGAGCAATATGCGGTGATTGCGCCGGTCCCGCATTGCAGTTATTGGCGGGCAAGCGAGCATACGATGGTGGACGAGCGGGACATGGGCGATGCGCGGCTGGATTACCAGGCATTGACCTGGGGATGGTTCGACAGATTTTTGAAGGGCGACGACCATGGGCAGTTGGCGAAGACCCCGAAGGTGCAGTACTACACGATGGGCTTGAACAAATGGCAGGCTTCGGATGTGTGGCCGCCCAAGGATGCAAAGCCGGTAACCTTTTATTTTGCGAGCGATGGCCGCGCAAACTCCCTCAATGGCGATGGCGGGCTGAAGACGGCGGCACCAGCCGAGGACAAGGCGGATGCGTTCACCTATGACCCGATGAACCCGGTGCTGACCAATGGCGGCGGCTTCTGCTGCATGGGCGACGCGTACAAGGCCGGGGCTCAGGACCAGCGCGCGACGGAAGCGCGCAATGACGTGCTGGTGTACTCAACCGGCCCGCTTGAGAATGGAATGGAAGTGAGCGGCCCGGTCGATGTGACGTTGTATGTTTCAAGCGATGCAAAGGACACGGACTTCACGGTGAAGCTGGTGGATGTGATGCCGGATGGAACCGCGTACAACGTGGACGACAACATCCAGCGTGTGAGGTACCGCGAGGGCTATGACAAGCCCCCGGTGTGGATGGAGAAGGACAAGGTTTACAAAGTGACGCTGCAACCGATGGAGACGAGCATGTATTTTGCCCCGGGCCACGAGTTGCGGATCGAGGTGAGCAGCAGCAACTTTCCGCGTTACGACCGCAACTTGAACACCGGGGGAAACAACTACGACGAGTCGAAGGGGGTGGTGGCGCACAACGCGGTCCACCACTCGGTGAAGTACCCGTCCAGTGTGACGATGTCTGTTGTGGGGAAATAAGTTGAGCGATGAAAAGCCCCCGCTTGGGCGGGGGCTTTTTTGTCGGCACGGAAAGAGTAACCTCCGGGCGCGGGCGGCTAGACGTCCAGATTCCTCACGTCCAGGGCGTTCTCCTCGATGAATTTGCGACGGGCTTCAACGTCTTCGCCCATGAGGGTGGTGAAGATGGTTTCGCATTCGGCGATGTCCTCGAGCCTGACGCTCAGCAGGGTGCGGCGCTCGGGGTCCATGGTGGTTTCCCAAAGCTGCGGCGAGGTCATTTCGCCCAGGCCCTTGTAGCGCTGCACGTCGTACTCGCGGCGTCCCTGTTCGATGATGTACTCGAAGAGCTCGCGGGCGGATTGTTTTTCGACCGGCTCGCGCGGAGGACGCGCGGTTTTCTTGGCCGCCGGCTTTGCTTTTCCGGCCGCGGCTTCGGCGCCCTCCTCGGGTTCCTCCTCGGCGGAGTCGGCCTTGGCCTTGACGGCATACTCGATGAGAAATGGCGGCTCGATATATTCCTTGATCTGCGCGTACTTGGCCATCATCTGGCGGAACTCGGGGCTGGAGGCAAGCGCCCAGTCGATCTTCCGATGCGCGCCCTGCGCGTCCACAAACTCCAGCGACCAGGTCTGGTGCTCCTCATCCCGCAGCGGCTCCCCAACGGACTTGAACTGGCACTCGTCGGCGAGGGCCTTGAATTCCTTGTGCAGGAGCTTGAGCTTCTCCGGGACCAGCGATGACGTTTCCGGCGAGGTGAAATCTGCGCGATTGGTGAGCCCGGTTTGCGCAAGCAACCCCGTGACGCGCTCATTGCGGATGCGCTTGTTCACCTTGTCGAAGAAGCCGAGGTACTCGTCAAGGCTGGAGATGAACTTGGTGAGCGCGGCCCCCTCGATTTTGCTGGCGTTTTCTCCGTGGTGGACAATCATGCCCTCGGCGGCGCGCTTGACCATGACTTTGACAAACTCGCGCTCGTCCTTGATGTACTGCTCGAAGCGGCCCTTCTTGATTTTGAAGAGCGGCGGCTGCGCAATGTAAATGTGGCCCTTTTTCACGAGCTCCGTCATGTGGCGGAAGAAGAAGGTGAGCAGCAGCGTGCGAATGTGTGAGCCGTCCACGTCGGCGTCGGTCATGAGGATGATTTTGTTGTAGCGGAGCTTGGAGGGGTCGAAGTCGTCCTTGCCAATGCCGCACCCGAGCGCGGTGATCATGGCGCGGATTTCCTCGTGGCCAAGCATCTTGTCGTAGCGGGCCTTTTCCACGTTGAGGATTTTTCCCTTCAGC
>JAJXXN010000158.1 GCA_021781075.1 Acidobacteriota bacterium
CATGGCGGGCGCTTGTCTGCGCGCACAGGGGGGCGGTGTGTCACAGGCGCATCCCCCGTCGCCGGCAAGTTTTGCCGCGCTTGCGCAGCGGGCTGATGCGGCGCGCGACGCCGACCATCTCGACGCAGCCGCCAAATTCTTCCGCCAGGCCCTCAAGCTCAACCCCGGATGGAAAGAGGGCTGGTGGTCGCTCGGCACAATCGACTATGACAACGCGCGCTACGCCGGGGCGATGGTCGATTTTGACCGGCTCATCAAGCTCGCGCCAACCGACGGCACAACCAACTTGATGCTCGGCCTCTGCGAGTATGAGATGGGCCTCTATGAAAGCTCCGACAAACACCTGGCCGCGGCGTGGAAGCTCGGCATTCAGGATGCCGCGGAGCTAGAGCCGGAGCTGCTGTACCATCGCGTGCTCATCAAACTGCGCGCCCGTCAATTTGAGGGCGCCTATGAAATCCTGGCGCACATGGTGCGCATGGGGATGCGCGAACAGAAGGTGATGGTGGCCATGGGCATGGCCGTCCTGCGCATGGGGCCGGGTGATCTGCCACCCGTCGGCAGCCCGGGCTACGCCGTTGTCGAGCGCGTCGGGCGGGCTGAGAGCGCGCGCTTCTCGGACACCTACGACAAGGCCCGCCAGTTGTACAAGGAGGCCGTCGACAGCACGCCGGATTTCCCGCGCATTCACTACGCCTATGGCCGCTTTCTCATGGAGATCAACGACCCCGACGCCGCGGCCTCGGAGTTTGAGGCGGAGCTGAAACTCCAGCCGAAGGACTACAACGCGATGCTCAAGTTGGCCTTTCTTGATTATCACAAGGATTCGGCCGCCGGCATTCCTTACGCGGAGGCCGCGCTCAAGATCGTCCCCAATGACCCGCTGGCGCATTACCTGCTGGGGATTCTTTCACTTGATGTGGGCAATGTGGACCGGGCGATGAAAGAGCTGGAGATTGCGCGCAAACTGGCGCCGCGTGAACCGCAATTCGCCTTTGCGCTGGGCAATGCCTACGCCAAGGCCAACCGCAGGGAGGATTCACTGCGCGAGAAGCAGGCTTTTGTGGCCCTCAAGGCCGCGCAAAAAGAGGATGATTCGCAGTCGAACGATGAGATGAAGGGCAATGCCGTGCCCGGCGCGGCGAACCCGGCGGACGGCACGAAATAGGATGGGAAGTATTGGCCTCAAATTCACCGGTTGGCTTGCGGCGCTGGCGTTGGTTTTGCCCGCGCTGCCGGTTTGCGCCCAAAAGCCGGCGACTCCCGCGCCGTTGGCGGCCAATGACCCGGGGCTCATCCGCTTCGAGGAGATAGCGCAAAAATCAGGTCTTCACTACGTGACGGCGACGGATGACACCGCCAACAAAAACCAGCCGCAAACCATGGTCGCCGGCGTCGCGCTGTTGGATTATGACGGCGACGGCTACCTCGACATTTACCTCGTCGGCGGCGCGTCAATTCCATCCTTGATTAAAACATCGCCCGTCTACTGGAACCGCCTCTTCCACAACAACCACGACGGCACCTTTACGGATGTAACCGAAAAGGCCGGCCTCGCGGGCGCAGGCTACGGCAGCGGCGTGGCCGTGGGCGATTATGACAACGACGGCTGGCCCGATATTTTTCTCGCCAACGTATCCGGCAACCAGCTCTTCCACAACAACCACGACGGCACCTTCACCGATGTGACCGAAAAGGCCGGCCTCGCGGGCGCAAGGTTGAATGGCAAAAAAATGTGGTCCGTCGGCGCCGGGTGGTTCGACTACAACAACGATGGATTGCTCGACCTCTTCGTGGTCAACTACTGCGTTTGGGAGCCGAACAAGGACCCGGTCTGCATGGCACGGGACGGTGTGCGCGGCTTCTGCAACCCGAAGCTCTATGAGCCGTTGCACAATACCCTCTATCGCAACAACGGCGACGGCACCTTCACCGATGTCTCCGACGAGATGGGCATTTCAAAATATTTCGGCAAGGGAATGGCGGTGACCTTCGCCGACCTCGATGGCGACGGTTTTCTGAGCGCCTTTGTCACCAACGACACCATGCCCAATTTCCTGTTTCACAACCTGCACGGCAAAAAATTCGAGGAGATTGGCGTGCTTGCCGGCGTGGCCTACTCCGGCGAGGGCGTCGCCTTTTCCGGCATGGGCGCCGACTTCAGGGATGTGAACAATGACGGACGGCCCGACATCTGGTTCACCGCCGTTGACAGGGAGGCGTTCCCGCTTTTCGTCAACACCGGCGAACTTCAGTTTGAAGACCGCACCGCCGCGGACGGGTTGTTGAAGACAACGGAGATGTCCGGCTGGGGCAACGGGATTTTTGATTTTGACAATGACGGCTGGAAGGACTTGTTTGTGGCCCGCGCCAACGTGATGGACAACATCCAACTGGTGAACCCGGCGCGCCACTACCCGGAGCCGAACGCCGTCTTCCGTAACCTGGGCAATGGGAAATTTGCCGACGTGAGCGCGACCACGGGCGCCGATTTCCAAAAGGAGGCGGCGCACCGCGGCGTGGCCTTTGGCGACCTCTTCAACGATGGGCGTGTTGACGCGGTGGTCTCCGTTTTGAACGGCCCGGCGGAGTTGTTCCACAACATTTCCGCAACCGGCAACCATTGGATTTTGCTGAAGCTTGTGGGCACGAAGAGCAACCGCATGGCCATCGGCGCGCAGGTCAAACTGACGGCGGCGGATGGCTCCAAGCAGTGGAATGAAGTC
>JAJXXN010000281.1 GCA_021781075.1 Acidobacteriota bacterium
TTTGAGTGTTCGTTTTATACCTGGATTTACCGCATCGTTACCAATCTCTGCCTTGACCAGTTGCGCCGCCGCAAGACACGGCGCGAGGATTCGGCAATTGTGACGGACAGTTCGGGCGCGGAGGTTGACCGGCTGGTCTCGGTGGCGGATGACCGCGCCTATGCCAACCCCGGCCGGGAGCTGGAGCGCAAGCATCTGAGCCGCCGGATCCAGGTGGCACTTGACACGCTGACGCCACGCGAGCGGACGGTGTTTGAGTTGAAACATTACCAGGGATTAAGGCTGCGCACCATCGGCGAAATGCTCAATACAACCGAGGAAACAGCCAAGAATACCCTCTTCCGCGCCACCAAAAAGTTACGCAACCAGCTCTCCGAAGTGCGCTGAAAAGGTTACTGAAGTTAAACCAGATGTATCACCCCGGTTAACCACAAGAAGGGTCGAGCGTCGAATACATTGTGAAGGACTTGAGGCGAAGGACGTAGCCATGAATTGCGAATTAGCCCATGAGAGCATAGCCTGTGCGGTTTACGGTGAGTTGACCGACGAGCAGTTGCATCTGCTCAACCGGCATCTCGTCGGCTGCCCCGGCTGCAGAATGGAAATGGAGCAGGCGCAGGCATTGAAGCTGCTCGCCGACGCCTACCCTGTACAGGAGCCCGATGCAAACCTGATCGCGCGCTCGCGCCTGCACCTGGAAGAGGCGCTGGATGCCCTGCCCCCCAGGCGATGGTATGAACGCATCACCCAGCAGCTGCAAAACAACTTTGCCGGCCTCCAGTCGGCCCCGGTCGCCGCGGCTTTGATGCTGCTCATCGGCGCGGGCGTTGGGGTGGTCAGCGGCTTTTATTACGCAAATGCTCACGCCGCAAACCTGGCCGTACGGGGACGCGAAAACTTGGCCAACGCAAGCTACAACCCCACCCCGCAATCCCTGGCCACCTCCACCGTTGATTTGAGCATGCCCGCAAACAACGAAGCTGAGATTGCAAACATTTCCAGCATCCGCCGCGACCCGGCAAATAATTTTGTAGAGGTGCGCTTCAACCAGGTCGTGCCGCGCGAGGTGACCGGCGACATCACCGACCCCTCAATTCAACAATTGCTGGTGCTGGCCAGCCGGAATGCCGATTCGCCGGGGGTGCGCGACAATTCGATTTCACTGCTCGCCGCGCAGTGCCGCAGCAACAGTTGCGCGGGAATTTTGCAAACATTGATGATTGCATTGGCCGGCGACCAGGATGTCGACGTGCGTTATGAGGCGCTCGACGGGTTGCAGCCCTATGTGACCACCAATGAGAGTGTTCGCAACGCGGTTTTGCAGGCCGTGATGGCCGACCCGGAGCCGCGCATCCGCTCCCATGCCATTGCCATCCTCGTACCTGCCAGCGCTGACACCAGCGTGCGCCAGGTGTTGACAACTGTTGCCAATACCGACCAGAATGCCATGATTCGCGCAGCATCAAGGAATGTTTTGAACGATGTCCCGGAGATTCAGTAAAAGAGGGCCATGCGCCCTACGCGCACCCCGGAGCGCGAGGAGCAGCAGACGCCCGCAGTTGGCTGCAACGCTTTGCTTGAACGAGTTATCAGAGGCTAAGAAGCAATGACCCATCGAGCAAGAGCAGTTTTATCCCCAGTCTGCGTGATGATAGCCTTTGCGGCCGGAACGCTTGGTGCGCAAAGCCTGCACATTACGCAATCCATCACTGTTCCCAACACCCTGCAGATGCATGGCGCGCCGCAGGGCTACCTTGGCGTTGACCTCTCTGACGTTGATGCATCGCACCAACAGCAGCTTCGCCTGAAGGATGCCCATGGCGCGTTGATCACGCTGATTGACCATGATGCGCCGGCAGGCAAAATTGGCCTGCATGTCAACGATCTGATTGTGCAGATTAATGGCCAAGACGTGGCCGACCGCGACCAGGCTCGCAAGCTGCTGCACGATGCGGCACCCGGGCAAAAAGTGCGGTTGACGGTAACCCGCGATGGCAAAGCCATGCATTTTGAGGCACAGATGGCCGATCGCAGGATCATAGCGCGCAATTTGCAGCAGCAGATTGAAACGCAGCATATGAGTATGCTGGGCAACACGGGCATGGGCGTGGTCAACCCGGCAAACGGCGCGGAACCGATCAGCTCGGGCGGCGGTTTCCATTGGTGGACCGGCGGACCGGGCGTGAATGTGGGTGCAACAGTAGAACTATTGACGCCGCAAATGGCGAATTTTCTAGGCCTTGAGAACGGGCTTTATGTGCGCGCGGTTTCAAGCAAGAGCGAGGCCGCGGCGGCCGGGCTCAAAGCCACCGATGTGATTTTGAAGGTGGGCAATGATTCCATGGCGACAATTGCCGACTGGGAGCGCACGCTGAATACCAATGACGGCAAGGCAGTGCAATTGACCGTGGTGCGCGACAAGCGGCAGATGACGCTGATGATGCAGGTGGATTCGAAAAAGCACTGAGGCAGGAAGCGAGCAGCCGGCCGGAAACAATTGCAGCCCATTTGAAAGCTGAAGACAGGCAACCGCCCATCCAATGCGATGAGCGGTTTTTTGTTGCAGCCGGCAGCCGTTCATCCGCCTGCAGGCCCCGATGCGACAGGAGAGGCGGATGGATGGGGGTGGCGAGATATGGCATTTGCCAAAACGCAGCCCCTATCCTCTTGCGCCCCGGCATCCCGCGCAGTAGACTTTTTTGCGTGTAAAGAGAGGAGCCCTACA
>JAJXXN010000268.1 GCA_021781075.1 Acidobacteriota bacterium
CATGATCCATGCCGCCACAATGGTGTCGGCCGGTGTGTACCTAGTGATCCGTTTCTTCCCGCTGATCTCGGCGGGCTGGATGCCGGGCGACCCGCTCAACCCCACCATGACCATCATGGCCGGCATGACGAGGATGTAGCCCTGCACCATGCCCTTGAAGCAGGCGAGCATCAACATGCGCCACCAGACTGGATGGAACGACCAGTAAAAATAACGCCCGATGGGCCGCGAGGAAAACTCGCCGCGGATGACCAGCAGGCCGGAGAGGGTGGAGAGCAGCATCACGACGAGAGCGACAATGAAGTAGGCGCGGTTGGGCACACCGCCGAGCCAGCCATAGAGGAAGGTTCCGCTGATGAACCAGCCGACGGAAACGGGCACGATGACGGCGGCGATGGTGCCGAAAAAGAGCTCCACGCCGTAATAGTAGTTGCGCTTGTCATCGGTGGTGGTGTTGAGGACGAGGAACTGTCGGTTGGCCCAGAAAAAACCATTGGCGATGCCCATGAGGAAGCTGATGAGCACAATCCTCTGCAAGGTGAGCTCGCTGATGCGCGTGAGCAGCATGAGTGCGATGCCGTAGAGCACCATGCCGCCGGCGTAGAGGTACTTCATCTGCACGCGCCGCAGCAACAGGCCGTTGAGGGCAAAAGCCACCGGCGTGCCCAAAAACAGCCCCAGCGGGTAGCTGATGACGCGCACAGGGTCACGCGTATTGCGCATGACATAAGCGGAGATGAAGATGTCAATGACGGGCAGCGCCATGCCGTAGATCATGTTGGCCGCCAACAGCAACCGCATGGAAGGCGGGCAACTGCGGAAGACCTCGTACTCGCGGCGCAGAAAGTTCAACATGATGTTGACCGGGTTTTGCGGAGGGCGAATGATGCCGGGGCCGCGCGGGTCAATACTCCATTCTCAGGCCGGGCTCCAAATTGCCGGTTCACCCCGGTGCCCGCTTGCAAAAGCCACCCCGTTCAATAAATTTTAACGGACGCTGAATGGCAGGCTGGGAAAATTACGAGAAGTGGATTTCCAGCTCCCAACCGGCGCGCCGACTGGAAGCCGGGGCGTGGCCAGTTTCACGCGAAGGCAATCACCAGCGCGCCGGCGGTGATCAACGCGCCGCCCAGCAGGACCATCGGGGTGATTTTCTCGCCCAGCAGCAGCCAACTGAACAAGAGCACCAGCGGGACTGAGAGCTTGTCAATGGGCGCCACGCGCGAGGCAGGCCCGAGCTTGAGGGCGTGAAAATAACAAATCCACGAGAGCCCCGTGGCCGCCCCGGAGAGCGTGAGATAGAGCAAGGTCTTTTTGTCGAGTGCGGCGTGGAAGCTTTGGCGGTTGGTGGCCAGCGCGATTGCCCAGGCAAAGAGCACCACCACGGAGGTGCGCACCGCCGTGGCCAGGTTGGCGTCAAGATGCGCGACGCCCATCTTGGCCAAGATCGCCGTCAAGGCCGCAAAGAAGGCGGAGAGTAGCGCCCAGAGAATCCAGTTCATTGTTCAAATCTTAGACCGGATCCAGAATTCCTGTGTATCAATTTCGCACATTGTGTCAAATTGCAACAGTATTCATTACCTCATCGTAAACAGTTGAGATATTTACAGCTTGTGAAAACAGCCGCATACTCACATTAGATTTTTCAAAAACACTGGCGCAACCCTTTCGACGCCACAGACAAAAGAAAACAAAAGAGAAAAACCGCCGGGGCGCGCGCAAGAGGCCGCACACCCCAAAGTGCGGAGCTTTGCCTCAAAGAAGGACAGATGACTCAAATGACGGGGCGCATTCGAGTACCATTGGCATTGCTGATTGTTTCAAATATGGCGGGACTGGCCTGCTCACAAGACTCAGCACAAACCCACACACAAGTCACCAGCACGGTCGAGGTGAAGGCGGCAAACCCGCTGGACCTTGAGGCCGTGCCAATCACCGCCGTGATTCCGCAAAAGGAAATGCAGCGGGCGGCCGGGACATTTGGCGATTTCACGCGTTACCTGCAGGTGATGCCGGGGGTGGTGTGGAACTCGGACATGAGCAATGAACTTTTTGTCCGCGGCGGCCACCCGACGGAAAACCTTTTCGTCGTCGATGGAATTGAGGTCCCGAACATCAACCACTTCGCACTGCCCGACTCCAGCGGGGGCTTCACCTCGATGATTGACACGGCGCTCATCGGCAGCGTGGAGATGCGCGACGACGTTTGGGACGCCTCCTACTCCAGCCGGTTGTCGAGCCTGGTTGAAATCCACACCCGCGAGCTGGGCGCCGGCGGCCACGCGGGGGAGGCGAGCTTCGGAATCGCCGGCGCCGGCGGCTTTTATCAACGCGCGCTCGGCCCGCGGGGCAGCTTCCTCGTCTCAGCACACAAAAGCGTCATCAACCTGATGACCAATGACATCGGCATCAACGGCGTTCCCACGTACATGAACGGCCTGGTGAAATACGAGTACGCGCCCACGGAGAATGACCACCTGATGCTGCTTGGCGTGGGCGGCGACGACACCATGGACATCACGCCCTGCCCCTCGGATGCGCGCGCCACCAGCGTCATCCAGACGCAGTACGACGGCTGGCGCTCCACCGAGGCGTTCAACTGGGACCATATGTACTCCACGCACACCAACGGCAAATTCACCGTCAGCCAGTCCATGATGAGCGAGCTCATTGGCCAGCAGCAGCAGAACGGCTACCTGAATACCGCAGAT
>JAJXXN010000306.1 GCA_021781075.1 Acidobacteriota bacterium
CTCAATCCCAAACTTGTGCTCGCGCAGCCCGGTGGAAATGTACGGGTGTGTCTCGGCAAAGACATCCGGATTCACGCGCAGGGCAAATCGCGCGCGCTTCCTCTTGCTTTTCGCACGCGCGGCCAACAGCTCCAGCTCGCCCTCGCTCTCCACATTGAATTGCAAAATGCCGGCATCGAGCGCCGCATCAATCTCCGCCGCCGTCTTGCCCACGCCCGAGAAGACAACCCTCCCTGCCGCCTCTGGAGCCGCCGCCAGCACCCGTGCCAGTTCACCACCCGACACAATGTCAAATCCCGCGCCGGCCTTCGCCAGCAGCTTCAGAATCCCCAGGTTCGGGTTCGCTTTCACCGCATAACAAACCAGATGCCCACGGCCGCTGAGCGCCCTTGTGAACAACCGGGACCGCTCCATGATCTGCCCGGCTGAATAAACGTAAAGCGGCGTGCCGTAGCGCGCCGCCAAGCGCTCCAACGCGACCTCGCCGCATTGCAACCCGCCCGTCGCCTTAGCCCGATGGAACCCACACGCTGTGTTTTTCTCCGTCAATTGCGTCACTTTCTCTGCGTTCGTATTTTTTGGACTGGCGGGTGGTTTCAAAGAGTCCCCAGCCAATCGCCCAACAGCTTCGCCACCGCCTTCGGTTGCTCGCAAGCCGCAAAGTGGCCGGTCTCCGCCAGCAGGTGGAACTCGCACCCTCCCGGCGCGCTCTTGAAGGCCTCCATTTCCGCCGCCGTGCAAACGCCATCCTCCGCGCCGGCAATCGCCAGCACGGGCCGGTTGATTGTCGCCACCGTGTCAATCGAATCCGGACGCAAACCCAATCCCGCCTGCACTGCCATCTCCGCCTTTGCCGTCAGTGTCGCCATTGCTCGAAGCCTCCCATAAAGCCCCGGCTCCCGCTGCTGGCTGGTCGTGCCGGTCAATCCCTTCACCAGGCCATCGAGCACGCACTCCACGCCTTCGGTCACCACCCGCGCAATGGTTTCCTTGCGCTTTTCGCCAGCGACCAGCGTATCGCCCTGTGGTTTTGAGCAGACAAACGCCAGCCCGTTCATGCGCCTTGGCGCGCGTCTCCACAACTCCAACAGCAGGTAGCCGCCAATGGAGCAGCCCACAAACGCCGCCTGTTCAATCTTCAAATGGTCCAGCAAAGCCAGCACGTCCTCTGCCATCTGCCCCAGCGTCAAATCCGCCACGCCCGCGGCAAACTCTCCCACCGGCAAACGCTCGCCCGGCTGCGTGCCTTCCAGCTCCGAGCCGCCATGACCGCGCAAATCAAGCGCAATCGAGTGTTGATGCGGCAATTCCGCAATCACTGGCAGCCAATAGGCATGGCTCAAAGGTGTGGGATGAAGGAAAATTACCGGGTGTCCCGCCCCGGCTTCAAAATAATTCAACCGCGCGCCGCGAGAAGTGTACTGGTGCAACATGAATCTAATTTACAACGTCGTGCTGCCGCTGGGCGGTTGCAACGGTTGCTGCTGAAGCGGCTGCGGCATCTCCTCCGGTATTCCCAGCCATGCCGCCACATACGCCACGCCAAGAATCCCACTCGAGAGCACAAGCCCCACCACCGCGAGAATGCGAATCACTGAAACATCCCACCCATTTGCCTGGGCCAGCCCGAGGCATACGCCCGCAACCTGACGGCCATACAACGGCCGCACCAACGGACGACCCGGCATCGGGGCGGGCGACTGCACCACCTGCCCGCAACTCGAGCAAAAACGCGCGCTGTTCGGCAAGCCGGTCCCGCATTGTGTACAGAAGATCGCCATAAGTTTTAACCTCCACCAGTCTTTACTGAATACGCAACATCCAGAGAGTCAGTTCCCGGGCTGTTTTTCCTTGTAGGGTTTGCGCAAATACTGGCGGGCCAGGTCGGACTGCGTTGAATCCGCTCCGAGATCAATCGCCATCTGGTAATCACGCATTGCCTCTTTGCGCTCGCCTGACAAATCGCGGCACATGCCGGCGGCAACCAGCGAGCGACGCTTCAGTTCAGCGCCTGCTGTCGGCGAGAACGCCGCATTCTCATACGCCGCTGCCGCCTCGCCAAAATGCCGTTGGCCCCGCAGGCTGTCTCCCAATCCGAAGTAGGCCAGGTCCAGGTGGGGCTCGTAAAAATATCCCGGCTTGGCCGCTTGCAACAGCAACGACTGGTAACCATACACTGCCCTCATCCCCTCACCGGCATCCTTGCGCAGGTTGGCTTCCTCCAAACTGAAAAGGAAATTGTGCGGGTAACGCTCAACCAACTGGTGAACAATCCCAATCGCCTCGCTGTATTTGGCCTCGCGCCGCAAAAAAAGCGCAATCGCAGTTTGCGCCTCGACGGAGGTTACAGAGCCACGGTTGCCATCATCGCGCAAAAGCGCCAGGCCTTTGTCTTTCGAGCCGGTGATCCCGAAAAAACCAATCATCACCTTGAAGCCCCAGGGCAGCGCGCCCACAACATACTCATAGACGCCGTAAACCAACTTGGCATCCACATATTCGGGGTCCATTTCCAACACATCCTTGCAATCATCCTTCGCCTGAATCGCCAGATGCATGCCGGGCATGAAGCCCCGCTCCACCATAGCCAAGTAGACAGCCTTCAAGCTTCGCGCAAAGCCGCGGGCAAAGAGGGCATCCACATCCCTGGGATTGGCCTGCAGGCGCTTGTCCGCCTCACTCACAGCCTCGTCGGCCAACGAAAAAATCCGGTCGCGTGCCTGGGGGTCCTCCGGTGTCGGGTGCTTGCCGGTTAAAAATCCATCATTGGCATAAAACGTCGTATCCAGCAGGTCCAGCCGGTACAGTTCGCGGAAGAGCGTGGCGTCCAAGAGCAGCGCCGTTGCTTCCGGGTCGCCGGCGTGCTGACGGCGCACTTCCTCAAAGCGCTCCACCGCCCCGTCGTAATCCAGTTCGTGGAGGTGCTCCAAGGCCACCCGCACCAGCGGTTCCTGGTTGAGGGGATTGGTATGCGCCGCGCGCTGCTGGCCATTGGCAGTCGGCATCAGCAACGACGATGCGGTCAACGCCAGAATCCAAAGCGTACGACGCATTGTGTCCATCACATTTCCCATCCCATTGCGCAACATGCTTCCCCACTGCACTACATTGTACGGAAAATCCTCCCCTGCCCACGCCCGCCGTTTTAAACTAACCTCGACGATGCAAACTCAGAAGAACAACCTCTCCGCCCGCGACCGACTGATTGTTGCGCTCGACTTTCCCGACGCCGCCTCCGCGCTCCAACTCGTCGGCCAGCTCGATGGCACGGTTCGATGGTTCAAGGTTGGGCTGGAGCTTTTCATTGCCACCGGTCCATCCATCCTGGAAGAGCTTCGCCGGCGCGGCCACTCCATATTTCTCGACCTCAAGCTCCACGACATTCCCAACACCGTCGCCGCAGCCGTGCGTACGGCCGCATCCCTTGGCGTTGATCTTCTCACCGTCCATGCGTTTGGCGGGCCCGCCATGCTCACGGCGGCCCGGGATGCATTGGCCGGCCTTGATTCTCCACCGCAATTGCTCGCGGTCACTGTATTGACCAGCATGGATCAGCCCCAGCTTGCCGCCATCGGCGCCGCGAGCCCGCCGGCAGCACAGGTCGAACTTCTTGCCCGCCTCGGGCTCGCCTCCGGCATCAACGGCTTTGTCTGTTCAGCGGAAGAGGTCGCGAATCTTCGCGCCCTGACCGGCCCTGCGGGCTTGCTCGTCACTCCCGGCATCCGCCCGGCAGGCAGCGCCGCAGGCGACCAAAAGCGCATCGCCACGCCCGCCGGTGCGCTGCGCAACGGCGCATCGTACCTCGTCGTCGGCCGACCCATCACACAAGCCGCAAACCCGGCCGCGGCCGCCACGGCGATTCTCAACGAGATGGAACAGGGTTGAATCACTGGCTGAATACAATAAAAAAAGACCGGCATCATGCCGGTCTTTTTTGTATTCGAACCCAAATTACTGCGAACCTGAGTACCCGCCTTTAGAGCTTCTCGTAAAAGTCGCAGACTGAGCAGGAGATATAAACCCCACCCGGTACGCCGCGCTCGCGATCCTTCACGCGCTTCACAATCCGTGTCGGCTTGCTGCACTTGGGGCAATCGGTGGACTTCGAGGTGTCCATGATCTTCTGGCGATTTGCAATCTTTGCTATCTTGGCCATGCTTCTGGTCGTTCTCCTTCAATTGGAATGTCTCTGCACACACGGCTTCCCGCGGCTTCAACGGCGCGGCATCGGTTTGAAAAAAAACCTCCGCTCGCTCCCCTTAGTTTACACGACTCGCGCCAGCGCAAACTCCCTGCCCCTTCGCCGCGTCTGGTAAATACAGTATTCTGTTCCTTGGCTGTTCCTTTGCAAATCAACCCCATCCTTACGAGGTCCATTTTGAGCCGAAGACTGACAAGCACCCTATTGTTTCTAGCCCTGCTCCTCACCCCATTCATCGCGGCAGCCCAGGCCGGCACGCAGATACTTGACGCCTCGGCCCTCAAGCCGCCAGCAGGCGCGCGCGTTGCCATCGTCGAGTTCTATGACCTCGAGTGCCCCGCCTGCGCCCACGCCAACCCCATCCTGGTCGCCGCCGCGGCCAAGTACAAAATCCCCCTCGTCCGCCACGATTTCGTCATCCCCGGCCACGACTGGAGCCCCACCGCTGCGCTCAATGCGCGCTGGTTTGACACCAAGAGCAAGGCACTCGGCGAGGAGTACCGCGACCAGGTCTTCGCCAACCAGTACCGCACCATCTACAACACCGATACCCTGCGCCAGTTCACCGACAACTTTGCCCGCGCGCACGGCCTCTCCATGCCCTTTGCCATTGACCCGCTCGGCGCCCTCAACAGCGAAATTCAGTCCGACATACAACTTGGCATGCGCACAGGCATCCACGGCACGCCCAGCATCTTTGTTGTGATTGCCAACAGCAAGGGCTCGCCCTATATCGAAGTCAAGTCGGTCGACAAGGACCTCTACACTTCCATCGACCAAGCCTTCGCCCTCGCCGGACCCGCAGCCCAGTCATCGGCTCCGCCTGCGCAACATCAAAAAACCGCCCACAAATAATCGCAACTGCTTTGCCTGCCTTTACGCATGGGCAACGCGCGCAAAGGCAAATATCATCAGCAGGATGATGGTGAGCAGCAGCAGAAGTGTGCGCAGAAAATCCCCGGAGAAATGACTTTCTCCGTCGTGAAGCGTGCGCATACGGGTGGCCGCTCGCGTTGCTTTCACTGGATGGGCGTGTGTTGGATACGCAATCATGGGTAAGCCCTCCCATGCTTGCTCACAGCCTACCCCCGTCCCGCTTCGCGGTCAAGAGCCAGGGGGTTGCCCATCCTGGTTCTTCTGCGCCGGGGCTATCTGCACCAGTGGCGGGGGAGTTGCGGTGCTGCCCATGGCCGCATCGTGCTGTTTTTGGATCGCCCCGCCCAACTCCACCGGCATTCCGCCCGGTTCAATCACCGGCGCGTTGTACTCGAAATCCAAATCGCGCGTCAGCCGGAAAAGAATCGGAAGCGCAACCAGCAACAGCAGCAGCGCCGTCCAGCTTGCCTCGAGGCCAAAGCCGCCGCCAGTCAAACGGAAGGGGCCCACCGGATCACCGACCACCACCGGCGAGTGCTGGTTCACCCCTGCTATCGTCAATCCAAATAAAAGCGCGCGGCTCGCCTTCCAGCCAAAGTTGATTCCCCAGCTCACCCACAGCGCGCGGCTGCGCAGGTACGCCGCCGCCAACAGCAGCGCAAACAGGTAGCTGACACTGGCGCTCACCAGGTTTGCCCCACGCAAACGGGCTTCCGCAATTGCATAAAGCGCGGCAAAAACCAGCGCCGCATTGAAGCCCCCTGCGAGGCGCACCATCTTCTGGAAGGCATATCCGCGAAACAAAATCTCTTCAGCCAGCGTGGCCAGCGCAAAATAAACCGCCTCGCCGCCCAACGCCACCCAATCCGCAGCCGCCGTATGCAGGCGGATGACTATCCCGCCAATGAATACCAACGGCAACACCGCGGCCACTGCAAGGCTCCAGCCAAAGGCCAGACCGAGGCCGGCTTCCCGCCGCCATCCCGCGCGCAAGGGCAAACCCTGCTCGCTGACCGGCTTCAACTGCCGGTCAAAAGAAATGCCGAGGCCAGCAAAGCCGATGAGCAACAGAAAGGCGAGCATCGCCGCTTCCACCAGTGGCTGCCAGCGGTCGGTGGTGAACCCAGCCGCCCCATGCGCCGCCAGCTTCGTCGCAACCCACGCAAAAAAAAGCGCCAGCAGCAATCGCGGCAGTTGCATCACCCGGCTTTGGTCCTTTGGTCTTGTCAGTGTGCCCATGCGCGTCCTGTCAAACTTCACTGTAGAACTGTGCCAGATTGCGGAATTTGGCCTGCCGGGTGGCCACTCGCTGCTCCACGTTCATCGCCCAAAGCTCCCGCAGGTTGCGCTCCAGAGACTCGCGCACAAGCGCCGCCGCCTCAATATGGTCGCTGTGCGCGCCCTCACCCGGCTCTGCGACAATCTCGTCCACGCACCCCAGCTTTTTCACCTCTTCGGCTGAAATGCGCATCGCCTCCGCCGCAAGCTGCTTGAAGCTGGCATCGCGCCACATGATGGCCGCGCACGACTCCGGCGTAATGACAAAATAAAGCGCGTTCTCCAAAATCAGCACCCGGTCGGCCACCGCCAAAGCCAGCGCGCCGCCCGAGCCGCCTTCCCCGCTGATGATGGAAATTGTCGGAACCTTCAACCGCGCCATCTCAAACAGGTTGCGCGCAATAGCCTCGGATTGACCGCGTTCCTCCGCGCCCAAGCCGGGAAACGCTCCCGGCAAATCGATAAAACTGATGATTGCACGGTTGAACTTCTCCGCCAGCTTCATCACCCGCAGTGCCTTGCGATAGCCCTCCGGGTGCGGCATACCGAAGTTGCGGCGGATGCGCTCCTTCGTCGTGCCACCCTTGCGGTTGCCTATCACCATCACTTCTTCGCCATTCAACCGCGCCATCCCGCATACCACCGCCTCATCATCGGCAAAGGAGCGGTCGCCGTGAATTTCGCTGAAATCCGTGAAGATGTGGCCTATGAAATCCATCGGGTAGGGCCTCTGCGGGTGGCGGGCGCGCTCAATTTTGACCCAAGCTGGCGAGGTAGGCGGCTGGGAAATCGCTGTCTGCGGTTCGCTCATCGTATTCTTAACCTGTGGACCCCAACTGTTCAGGTCCTGTTTCAAATTCTATGCCATTTGACCGCCCCTGGGCGGCCTTCTCCGTGACTTCATGCAATCCGCCGCATCGGGCAAATTTTCAACTCAGCACCTGTACGCTTCCGCGCCCGGTCAATGCCTCCACACGCTCCACCCAGCCCCGATCCGCCGCCACCTTCATCTCCTCAGGCTCCAGAATCACCTCAAACTCCCCGCCCTTTTTCATATGGATCATCACCTTGCCGGGGCCCGGCGCCGCCTCTGCTTCCGCCTTGACCCGCTCAAGCGTCGTTTCCGTGATTGCATCCACGTTCAACCGCAGCCGCACCGCCGTGGGAAGCTTCACCTCCACCGCATCCAGCGGCTGCACCGAGCTGATGGCGATCTTGGACGCCGTCTCCTCCTCGCCCATCAGGATTCCCCTCACCAGCACCGGAGCCTCGGTGCGCAACTGCTCCTTCAGCCGCTCGTAATCCCGCGAAAAACAGATCACTTCCATCTTCCCGCTCGTGTCCTCAATGGTCGCCTGCGCATACAGTTTTTGGTCGCGCTTGCTGGCTTGCACCCGCAGCCCATGCAAAATCCCCACCAGTTGTGTCTGGTCCGCAGGGTCGTCCTGCTGCCCCCAGCGCCGCTCCGCCGGCTTACGCTCCAGCGCCTCTGCCACGGGGATGATGCCGCCCAGGTTCCTGATCTTCTCCGCGTACTTGTCCAGCGGATGGCCGGAGACAAAAAAGCCCAGCACCTCCTTCTCCGCCGCCAGGCGCTCGCTCTCCTCCCAATCCGGCACATTTGGCAACTGCTGCACACCGGAAGCGGGGCCCGCGTCGTCATCGAACAAACCAAATAATCCATGCTGCCCCTGTTCATGGTCGCGTTGCGCCTTCTGACCCTGCTCCATCGCCTTGTCCACGGCGGCCATCAGCGCGCCACGCGAGCCCAGCGAATCCAGCGCGCCGGCTTTGATGAGCGATTCGATCACGCGCTTGTTCATCACGCGTAAATCAACCTTCTCGCAAAACTCCCAGAAGCTTTTGAATCTTCCGCCCGCCTCCTCGCGCGCCTTTTTGATCGCCTCAATGGCGTTTTCGCCCACATTCTTCACCGCCGCCAGCCCGAAACGGATTGCCTGCCCATGGGGCGTAAACTGCTCCCCGGAGAGCTGCACATCCGGCGGCTCAACGGCTATTTCCCTCTCGCGGCACTCCTGGATGTACTTCACCACCGAATCCGGCTTCGAAGTTTCCGACGTCAACAGCGCCGCCATGAACTCCACCGGATAATGCGTTTTCAAATAGGCCGTCTGGTAGGCCAGCAGCGCATAGGCAGCGGAGTGCGACTTGTTGAACCCATAGCCGGCAAACTTCTCCATCTGGTCGAAGATTTCGCCCGCAATCTGTTTTGGATGCCCCAGCTTCTCCGCGCCGCTCATGAACCGGTCGCGTTGGCGGGCCATCTCCTCCGGGTCTTTCTTGCCCATCGCGCGCCGCAGCAGGTCCGCCTCGCCCAGCGAATAGCTGGCCAGCACGTTCGCAATCTGCATCACCTGCTCCTGATAGACGATGACGCCGAGCGTATCTTTCAAAATTGACTCCAGCTCGGGCAGCATGTAGGCCACCTTGTTGCTGTCCCACTTGCGTTTGATGAAGTCGTCGATCATGCCGCCCTGGATCGGCCCCGGCCGGTAGAGGGCGTTCAATGCCGTCAAATCCTCAACCGTATCCGGCTTGTATCGCCGCAGCACATCGCGCATTCCGCCCGACTCAAACTGAAAAACCCCCGAGGTCAACGCCGTATGGAAGACGTTTTTGAACGTCGTCTCGTCCTGCATCGGGATGGCATCGATGTCCAGCTTTTCCCCGCGGCTTTTTTCAATCAACTGCAGGCAATCATCAATCACTGTCAGCGTCGTCAGCCCGAGAAAATCCATCTTCAACAGGCCCATTTTCTCAACCGCCTTCATGTCATAGGCGGTGACAATGGAACCGTCCTTGGCCCTGACAACGGGCACCAGTTCGGTCAACGGCCGCGGCGAAATCACCACGCCCGCCGCGTGGACGCCCGAGCCGCGAACCAGCCCCTCGAGTTTTTTGGCCGTGTCAATCAACTCGCGGATGGCCTTGTCGTTTTCATAGACCTTGGCCAAATCCGGGGATTCCTTCAGCGCCTGGTCGATGGTCATGCCGATGGTGGCGGGAATCAGCTTGGCAATCTTGTCCACGTCGCCGTAGGGCATGTCGAGCGCGCGCCCACAATCCTTGATCGCCGCCTTTGCCGCCATCGTATTGAAGGTGATGATCTGCGCCACCTGCTCGCGCCCGTACTTCCCCGTTACATACTTGATCACCTCGCCACGCCGGTTCATGCAGAAGTCCACGTCAATATCGGGCATCGAGACGCGTTCCGGGTTCAAAAAACGCTCGAAGAGCAACACGCCCTGCATCGGGTCCACATTGGTAATCCCCATCACGTAGGCCACCAGCGAGCCGGCCGCCGACCCGCGCCCCGGGCCGACAGGAATACCATGGTCGCGCGCGTACTTGATGAAGTCCCACACAATCAAGAAGTACCCCGAGTACTTCATTGTCTTGATGATCTCGATCTCGCGGTTCAGCCGCGCCTCGTACTCGTGAATGGGCGTCCTCAACTGCCCGCGCGCATCAAGCTGTCTGATGGCCGTCTCCATGCGGTGTTTGAAGCCCGCCCGGCAAACCTCCTCAAAATAGCTGTCGACCGTGTGCCCCGGCGGGACCGCAAATTCGGGAAATGGATTGTCCACCTTGTTCAGCTTCAGATTGCATCGCTCGGCAATCTCCATTGTCCGCGCCAGCAACTCCGGGTGATCCGGGAACATCCGCCCCATCTCCTCCGCGCTCTTGACAAAAAACTGGTCGCTGTCGAATTTGAATCGCTTGGCATCGTGCAGCTTGGACCCGGTCTGCACGCACAACATCACATCATGCGCGTGCGAGTCGTCCCCGCACAGGTAATGCGAGTCATTCGTAATCACCAGCGGAATCTCCAGCTCCCGCTCCAGCGCAAACAGGTCCTTGTGTATTTTCTTTTCTTCCAGCAGGCCCTGGTCCTGTATCTCCAGGTAAAAATTCCCCCGCCCGAAGATCTGCTGGTACTCGCCGGCCGTCTCCCGCGCCGCATCATACTTGCCTGCCAGCAACTCCTCGCACAATTCGCCGGAGAGGCAGCCGGAAAACCCAATCAATCCCTTCGCGTTCTCTGCCAAAAACTTCTTGCTCACCCGCGGCTTTTTGTAGAAACCATGCAGGCTTGCCTCGCTGGTGATGCGTATCAGGTTCCGGTAGCCCTCCTCGTTTTCCGCCAGCACCAGCAGATGGTTGTACTGGTCGTGCGGCGTATCCGCGCGGTGGTCCTCGGCCTTGCACACGTATAGCTCGCAGCCCAGAATCGGCTTGATCCCCTTGGCCTTTGCCGCATCAAAAAAATGCACCGCCCCGTAGATGTTCCCGTGGTCGGTCATCGCCACCGACTTCTGCCCCAGCGACGCCACGCGATCAACAAGCTTCTTCACGTCGCACGCGCCGTCCAAAAGCGAGTACTCGGTATGCAAATGGAGATGTGTAAACTCAGAGGCCATGGTCTCTTTAGTTTAGTTCTCGCCGGATTCGACCCATGCTGTGGGAAAAACCGGGATTATTGCCGTGTTTCCGCCGCGACCTCTTTATCACTATCAATCCTGAATCCCCGCCGGGACGCGAAATCATCCCACGCCCCGGCGAATGGACCAGCCAATATGTTCCTACTCGTCCACTTCCAACGTCTTGAACCTGAATAATGCCCCCG
>JAJXXN010000103.1 GCA_021781075.1 Acidobacteriota bacterium
GAAGTCGGTGAAGCGCCTTCAGGAACTCGATGAGATGGCCGTGGACGGGCGCTACGAGCTGTTGACCAAGAAAGAGGTCATCAAGCTGGAGCGTGAGCGCAAGCACCTTCAGGCCAACCTTGCCGGCATCAAAAACATGAAGCGGCTTCCTGACGCCTTGTTTGTGGTTGATTCGAACAATGAGGCAATTGCAGTCAAGGAAGCACGCAAACTGGGTATTCCCGTGGTTGCCGTGGTTGACACCAACTGCGACCCGACCGTTGTTGACTATGTCATTCCCGGCAACGATGACGCGCTGCGCGCCATCCGCCTGTTCACCTCCAAGATCGCCGAGTCGGCTGCCGAGGGCGTCAACATGGTGGGCGACAAGGTCTTTACGGATGAGCCTGCTACGGCTGTTGAGGCCGAGGCTGCACCCGCAGAGGACGTTGACCTTGAAGAGGCGCTGGGCGGCGGAATCCGCAAGGCCCCGGGCATGGTTTCTTCCCTGGAAGAGGCCGAGGCTGCCGAGAGCGTTCTTTAATTCAGTGCGTACACAGGACGAAGCGTGGCGCATGGGAACGCGCCACGCTTTTTCTGCGAGTGGGCACAAACTGGAAACACAACAAACTAGCAAAGTGAGATGGAACCGTGAGTGAAAAGATTGATGCAAAGCTGGTGAAGGAACTGCGCGACAAGTCCGGCGCGCCGATGGGCGACTGCCTGAAGGCATTGCAGGAGGCGAAGGGCGACATCGAGGAGGCATTCGTGGTGCTGCGCAAGCGCGGCATGGCCTCGGCGCAGAAGAAGGCTGCGCGTACCACCAACGAGGGCTACGTCGGCCATTACATCCACGCCGGCGGCAAGATTGGCGTGCTCCTCGAGGTCAACTGCGAGAGCGATTTCGTCGCCCGCACCGAGGACTTCCAGGACCTGCTGAAAGACATCGCCATGCACATCGCAGCCACCGACCCGCGCTACGTGCGCAGCGAGGACGTGACCCCCGAGGACATGGAGCGCGAGAAGGAAATCTACCGTGCTCAGGCCGCCGCCACCGGCAAGCCGGCCCCGGTCATCGAGAAGATCGTTGAAGGCAAGATGGCCAAGTTCTACGAGGAGGTCTGCCTCATCGAGCAGCCCTTCATCAAGGAGCAGACCATGACCATCAAGGAGCTGATTGCGCAGAAGGTGGCCAAGCTCGGCGAAAACATCACCGTTCGCCGCTTCGCCCGCTTCAAGGTCGGCGCGCCCGACTGGACCGTTGCCCAGACCAAGGCCGTGGAAGCCGCGGCCGAGTAGACGATTCCTTTTTTAAAAACCATGACCCGGTGGCCCGCGCCGCCGGGTTTTTCTTTGTGGCGCCAGCGGCGTAATAGGCCAGCGGCAATGCGCCCCAATAGTAATACCCTTTGAGATTGGCTCTCGTCGCCCCATTCCACTCCGAGGCCCGCCGCCCGTTCTGGTCAAAGACAAACTCCGTCACCGCGGAGCCGACCGTCGTCCGCACACGGTGGTTGAGCGCCCAATATGCGATACTCAAAAAAGCATGTATAAACGGATCATTTTGAAGCTTTCGGGCGAGGTACTGGCCGGTGAGCGCGGCTTTGGGCTGGACCGCGACAAGGTTTCCCTTATCACTGACGAAATTGTGGATGTGCACAAACTAGGCGTGGAGATTGGGGTGGTTGTCGGTGGCGGGAATTTTTTCCGTGGCGTGGCCGAGCATGCGAAGAACATGGACCGCGTGAGTGCCGACAACATGGGCATGCTTTCAACGGTCATCAACGCCATTGCGCTGCAGGATGCGATTGAGCAAAAGGGCGTGCAGTGCCGGGTGATGACGGCCGTGGCGATGAACCAGGTTGCGGAGCCGTATATTCGGCGTCGCGCGGTGCGGCACCTTGAAAAGGGACGCGTGGTGGTTTTTGCGGCAGGCATAGGCAATCCATTTTTCTCAACTGATACAGCCGCCAGCCTGCGCGCCATGGAGATCAAGGCCGATGTGCTTTTGAAGGGCACAAAGGTTGAGGGCGTCTACAACGCCGACCCGGTGCTGGTGAAGGACGCGGTGAAATACGACGAGATCACCTACATGGAAATCCTGAAGCAGGGCCTGAAAGTGATGGACTTGACCGCGGTCAGCCTTTGCAAGGACAACAACCTGCCGATGATCATCTTCAACATGAACCAGCCGGGCAACATTCGCCGCGTGGCCATGGGCGAGAAGGTGGGCTCGCTGGTTCGGGCCTGATCCGTAATCACCGCACAGCGGGGTGCGTCTAACTCCAGTGGAACATCACCGACCAGCACGATTGGATGCACTCACCGGGTTGCGCTGCTTTGCGGCGATCAACATCGTTCTCTTCCATTTTTCCAATCCCAACTGGTTTGGTTTTCTTGCGCCGGTGGTCAATGCCGGCTACGCTTCGGTGAGTTTTTTTATCCTGCTCTCCGGCTTTGTACTGGCCTATAACTATGCGGAGCGAGCCCAGCTTGGGGAACTGGACAAGGGCCGGTTCTGGAAGGCCCGCTTCACGCGGTTATATCCCATCTATTTGCTTGGGTTGCTGATGAGCCTGGGCATGCTGGCGCTCGAACGGCAGGTCAGGGCTCCGGGGCAGTTCTGGGCCGGCGTCATTCTGACACCACTGCTTTTGCAGGGCTGGTTTCCGCAAATTGCCACATTCTGGAATACGCCCGCCTGGACAATGTCGGCGGAAAGTT
>JAJXXN010000217.1 GCA_021781075.1 Acidobacteriota bacterium
TGGACGACGAGCTCGCGCCCGCCAAGAAGGACGGCGCCCCCGACGCCTCGGGCGGCGACGCGGGCGTGCCGCTGCGCAAGCTCTTCCGGTTCGGCCGGTATCAGCTCTCCGGACAGGCCGACGTGTTCAACATCATCAACTCGTCGTACGTGTCAAAGCGGTAGGGGGTGAAACCGGGGTTGGTGTCGCCCGCGGGGTACCAGGCCATGGCGAAGGTGCTGCCGCCGTTCAACATCCAGGGCCAGTTGACGCGCTCATAAAGTTGCGTGGCCAAGGAGGTGACCGTGGGGTCGTTGAAGTAGGCCCGCGCCATCAGCACGCCGCAGAGCAAAATCGCCGTGTCAATTGCCGAGACCTCAACCCCCGGCAGCGGCTGGCCGGTATTGACGTCGTTGAAGTGGTAAAAGAAGCCGTTCTCGTTCGGCATGGAGTTCAAATAAAAATTGAGAGTCGTCTGCACGCGGGCAAGAATGTCGGCGTGGGCCTGGTAACCGCGCGAATCGGCGATGCACAGCGCGCCGAGGCCAAAGCCCGTGGCGGCGATGCTGGATTGGTTGGTGGATGTGTCGAGCGACCCGCTTGAAAAATTCTCCGCGTGGTCCAGCACCTGCCCGGTCAAAGGGCTTGCCTGCTCCCAGAAGTAAAGGCAGGCTTTTTGCAGAAGCGATTCCAGAAAGCTCGTGTCCGATGCGCTTGGGTTCCATGTGCCCACAGGCAGGCTCGGCGGCCAGTTGGGGTTGACGCCGCCACCACTGCCCGTCCCGCCACCCCCGCAGCCGGCAAAGAGCGCGGCGCCCGCAACGCCGGTCATCAGGCCAAGCATTTGGCGCCGGTCCAGGGCTGCCCGCAGCGGGTTGTATCTTTGCAAGCGGTGCATCGGGTTAATCCTTGTGGAAGCCGGCAAGCTCGAAGGCTTTTCCGGTCTCCGGGTTCTTCATGAACGTTTCCCAAACAAACCCGGAGCGCAGGTTTTCCGCCATGATCACCGAGATGCCCTGGTCAATGCCGAGCACATCGCCGTCATACCAGTTGTCGTGGATATTGAATGCATCAAGAAAGCCGTAGCGCCCCCAGGCCTTTTCACCATAATGGGTTCGCAGTGCCTTGAGCACGCGTAGGCAATCCTCGGGCAGAAACGGCAGGGAACCGGCTGCGGCATTGGGGACCACCGACCCGTCAATGGGCCCTTGCTTCGGCGGGCCGCCCCATGCCGTGTAGCCGCCCTTGTAATCGGAGGCCGAGATGCCCCAGTAGTCGTCGTTGTACCACTTGGGCATGGAGAGGCAAAACTCCTTGTGCGCGCGGGTGGCGGTGATGGAGTTCCCATAATAATTCGCGTAGCGGTCGTGTTTGCCGCGGAAGTCGTACCACGCCTGCGAATACTGGTGGGTGAAGATCGGGTCGTTGCCGCTGATGTAACTGAGCCCCTTGTAGTGGACCACCGGGCGCGTCCATGCATCCCAGCTCTTCGGGTCCACGGGATGGCTCGGCGAGCCGATGGCCAGCAGGTAGATCATCATCAGCTCGCAGTAGTGCTCCCAGCGCGCCTTCAGGAATCCCTCCTCCGGGTGCCAACCCATGGAGAAGGTGGGTCCGCCGTTGAGCATCCACGGCCACTCCACCCGCTCGTAGATCTGCGTGGCCAGCGATTTGATCTTTGCGTCGTCAAAATACGCCCGCGCGGTGAGCACGCCGCAAAGCAGAAGGGAAGTGTCGATCGACGACAACTCCACGCCCTTCACGCGCTCGCCCGTGTCAATGTCGCTGAAGTGGTAGTAGAAGCCGTGCACATTCGGAAATTGGTTCAGGTGCCAATCGAGTGTGGTGCGCACACGCTCCACAACCTGGTCGTGGGGCAGGTAGCCGTACTTGTCGGCGATGCAAAGCGCGGTCAAACCAAAGCCCGTGGCGGCGATGCTGGCCATGCGGCGCGGGTCGCGCGCGCCCTTGAGGTCGTTGCGGGCGCGGTCCAGCACCTGCCCGCTTTTTTCGCCGGCCTGCTCCCAGAAGAAAAGGCAGCCTGAGCGGATGAGCTCATCGATGAACTGCGCGTTCCCGCCCTCCAGCTTGAAGCCGCCGGCGATGGGAGCGGCGAAGCCGTCCCGCGATGAAAGAGAAAGAACACCCGCCGCAGCCGAGACCCATATCATGCGGCGGCGGGTGATGGGGGAAAGTAAGCTTGATTGTTTTGTCATGATGGCCCCCTAATTTCCACTGATTTCAAAAACTGCCAGCCCGTTGACCGGCAGCTCCACTTCGAGCTTGCCGTTCTTCAGGTGTGTGGCTTCCGGCGCGGGCAGCGCCGAGGCCGCATTGATCTCCGCAATCTGTTTCACCGTCGGGTAGTGCGGGCTGCCAAGCGCTTTGTACTCGGGGAAGGGATTGCCGTGGCTTTCATCGACGCGCTCCATGCGGACGCGTGCGTTTTTGACCACACCCTCGAATTGGAGCGTGAGCGTTTCAGGCTTGCCTTCGTTCAGTTTGTCCATCGCCACCAGGTTCCACGCGGCAACCACCAGTGTGCCATCCTTGCGCCGCGTCACCAGCAGGTTGTGCGCGGGGGTGGCGATGCGCTCCTCGCCCAGCTTGTGCAGCAGGCTGAAATCATAAAATGCCGGCTTGCGGATATGGTAAGCATTCACAATGCCAAAGCCGCCGTTGAAGGGGTCCTGATACCCCCCACCCTCCT
>JAJXXN010000319.1 GCA_021781075.1 Acidobacteriota bacterium
CCCGCGTGTGGCCACCATCTCGGCAACCAGCAGGCCGGCCAGCACACCGTCCTTCTCCGGCACGTGCCCGCGAATCGTCAAGCCTGCCGACTCCTCGCCGCCGATGGCAATCTTGTCGGCGTTGATGAGTTCGCCGATGTATTTGAACCCGACCGGTGTCTCGTAGATCTGGACCTTGTGGTGCTCGGCCAGCGCGTTGATGAGGTTGGTGGTGGCAACGCTCTTGGCCACGCCGTTCTTCCACCCGCGCGTTTCAACCAGATAATCAAAGAGCAGCGCAATGATGTAATTCGGCTGGATGAAGGTGCCATCGCCATCGACAATGCCAAACCGATCGGCGTCTCCGTCGGTGGCAACGGCGAGATTTGCGCCAATGGCCTTCATTTTGGCCTTGGCATCGCCGAGCAGATGATCATCCGGCTCGGGGGCATGGCCGCCGAAGAGCACGTCGCGGTAATCATGCACACTTTCGACGGCGACCCCGGCTTCCTTCAAAATTTCAGTCGTGTATCCGCGCCCCGCGCCCCAGAAGGGGTCGTAGACGATTTTGATGCCTGACTTGGCAATCGCCTTCAGGTCCACAAGCTCGGCGAGCCACTTTTTGAATGCCGGCTTGACGTCGGCGGTTTCAAAATTACCGGGCGATGCGACCGGTGCCACGCCGCCCTTGGCCTGCAATTCCACAATCGCCGCCTCGATTTGCTTTGTGACTTCGGGCAAGGCGGGCGCGCCATCATGGGTTGAAAATTTAATGCCGTTGTACTCCGGCGGGTTGTGCGAGGCGGTGAAATTGATGGCCCCGCTCGTCTTCATTGTGCGCACAGCGTGGGAGATGGCCGGCGTGGGCGCGGCCTCTGGAATCACAATCGGAGTTACCCCGTTGGCGGCGAGCACAGAAGCGGCCGTCTCGACAAAGCTCTCGCCAAGGAAGCGTGGGTCGCGGCCCACCAGCACGCGATGCGGCGCGGGTTGGCCCTTGACATATTGCGCAATTCCGGCCACGGCCAGCCGAATGTTGGCCTGATTGAACTCATCGGCCACAATGGCCCTCCATCCGGATGTGCCGAACTTGATTTTTGTGCCCATGCGATTCGCCCCCCAAGCGCGGGTTCATGCCGCGCTGTCCTCAGAATCCATACTGCACGAGCCAACCCAATGGCAGCAAGTCCGTCGCAAGAATCCCCGTTGGCCGCAGCCGCCAGCGGCAATACACTGATACCGACGGCATTGAAGGAGGCCTGGCATGGTTGAATCGCCCACAACGGCGCGGATTGTCATCACGGGCACATCCAGCCCGCATGAGGCGCGCTCCATTGCACGCCACCTGCTCGAGGAGAAGCTGGCGGCCTGCATCTCGATTCTTCCGCGCGTCGAATCCCTTTATCACTGGCAGGGAGGGATTGAAAGCTCGGAAGAATCCCTGCTGCTGATCAAGACCACGACGGAAAAACTTGCCCAACTGGAAGCGCGCTTGCTGGCGCTGCACAGCTATGAGACGCCGGAATTTCTTTCCCTCGCGGTTCCCGAGGCCAACAACAGCTATCTTCAATGGCTTCTCAATTCGCTGCATCAATAATCGCTCTGTTAAAATTGAACATGACGCATGATGTTATGGCTTGTCCTACTGCTCGTGCTTTGCTCCTTCGCCCTTTTCTTTGCCGCGGGCGGCATGACGCTGCACGTCCTCCGGCAACGCAGGCAGGCCAGGCAGGCCGTTGAAGAAGCCGCGGCCGTTGAAGCCAGTGAAGGCAACTGAAAAAACAACCCTGGGAGAATGAGCTTGCTCAACACGACAAAATCGATGAACGAGACGCGTGGAGTTTCCACCGCTGCAATCAAAAAACTGCTTGTTGTCCTGGCCGCAAGCATCCTTGTCGGCCTGGCCTCCCACATCATAGTGCCGCTTCCCTTCACTCCCGTTCCACTCAGCATGGCGCCCTTCGCCGTGTTGTTGATCGGCCTTGTGCTGACGCCGCGCATGGCCTTTGCGGCCCTCTCTGCCTATCTCCTCGAGGGAGCGATGGGGCTTCCCTTCTTTGCCCCCAACGGCCCCGGTGGCCTGGCCCATCTGTTGTGGCCAACGGCCGGCTACCTTGTCGCCTTCCCCGTTGCCGCCTATTGCATCGCAAAAATTTATCGCGCGCTCAATCGCAGCCTCGCTGCCGCGCTCATCGCCACGGCCGCCGGGTCGCTTGTGCTCTTTGTGATTGGCGCCTCCTGGCTGGGGCTTGCGCTGCATCTCAATGGCACAGCCGCGCTCGCCGCAGGGGTTCTGCCCTTCCTCGCCGGGGACGCGGCGAAGATCTTAGCCGCATCCCTTGCCGCACAGGCTTGGAAGCGCATCCGCAATTAACTTCAACCGCAGGAAAGGTCAAGTAGTGAATCAAACCACGCACAATGCCGCCGCCGGAGAGATCGTCGATATTTCCATCGCGCACAGTCCCGACTCCGACGATGCCTTCATGTTTTACGGGCTGGCCACCAACAAGGTTCGCGTGCCCGGATACCGATTTACGCACACGCTCACCGATATTGAAACGCTCAACCACCGCGCCATCAACGAGGCGTTTTACGACATTACCGCAGTCAGTTTTCATGCCTATCCATACCTGCAGCAGAACTACACGCTGATGGGCTGCGGGGGCAGCGTCGGCGAGGGCTATGGCCCCATGGTCATCTCCACCCGCGAGCTTTCCCCGTCCGACCTCGACGGCATCAAAATCGCCGTGCCCGGCACCCTCACCACCGCCTTTCTCGCGCTGAAAATCTTCAACCCCAATCTTGAGACCGAGGTTGTCCCCTTCGACCAGATCATCCCCGAGGTGCTTGCCGGCAACTACGACGCCGGCCTGATCATCCACGAGGGCCAACTTACCTACGCCTCCGCGGGATTGAAGAAAGTCATCGACCTTGCCATCTGGTGGCAGGAGCAGACGGGTCTGATTCTTCCGCTGGGCGGCAATGCAGTGCGCCGCTCCTTCTCGCCCGAGCGGCTGCATATTTTGACCAAGGCGCTGAAGGACAGCATTCAACACGGGCTGGACAACCGTGAGCAGGCGCTTGAATACGCCATGCAGTTTGCACGCGACCTTGACACCTCACTGGCCAGCCGTTTTGTCAGCATGTATGTCAACGAGCGCACACTCGACTACGGCGTGGATGGCCGTGCAGCGATTCAAACCCTGCTGCAAACCGGCCATGAAAAAGGCATCATCACCGTGAAACCGAATGTTGATTTTGTAGATTGACCCCATTCCAACCCGGAGCGCGGCTGTTCGCACAGTCGCGCTTTTTTCTTTTCGCGGCGCAATGGCTTCATTTCACCAAACGCGCTGTCTCGATTTCGTCCACTTGGCTCGTTCTTTCACAGGCCCTGCACAAATCCAGAGCGTTTGTTGGGCATCCTCTCGTCCACGCCGATGAACTCCTGCGAAGGGGTGATTGACCTGATGGAGACTCCGGCGACTGCTAGACGTTTTTTGTTTGTGACCCGGAAAGAAGCCCTGGCCCGGGAACTTGCCGCCACGCTCAGCGGGTTCGAGTGCCAACTCGACCACGTGCAAAGCCCGGAGACGGCGCTGGCCCGCCTGGTGGAGGCGGTGCCGCCAGAGGTGTTGCTGATTGACGAGGGTTGCTACAACGAGAAGGCCGCCCAACTGATTGCAGCGCTGCGCGAAGCAAGCAAGGGGCAGTCGCCCGTGCTTATGATTTCAGAAATGAAAAGCCCGGGAGACCTGCAACCGTACCAAGACGGGATTGTGGATGATGTGCTCAGCGCCAACTCAACGATGTTGAACTGGCGCTTCCGCATTGAGATTGCGCTACGGGACATGCGGCTTGCCGCCGAACTGGCGCAAGCGCGCGAAGCCGCGTTGTTGAATGCGCAGCATGACCCGCTGACGGGGGTCATCAACCGCGAAACCATGCTCACGCTGCTTTTCCGCGAGACAGACCGCGTGCAGCGGATGAAAGGGTCGTTGAGCCTGCTGCTTTTGGACATTGACGACTTCAGCCACTGGAATGCGCTCTTTGGTTCCGAGCCATGCGACAGCCTGCTGGGCCAGTTGGCGGCACGCCTACAAAAACTATTGCGCAGTTATGACCTTCTTGGCCGTCCCGGCAAGGATGAATTTTTGCTTGCCCTGCCCGGTTGCGGTGGATTGAGCACACTGACCTTTGCCGAGCGCCTTCGCCAGGAGGCATTCAGTGCCCCATTCAGCGTATGTGGCCAGAATATCCGTCTCACAGCCTGCATTGGCATCGCAACGAGCCGCGGGCGCTCGCCCGTGGTGGTGCTGCGCGAGGCGGAAATCGCCCTGCGGCGCGCCAAGGAATCGGGGCCGGAGACAATTCAATTTTTCAATGATGATGCGCTGGCGGACGAGTTCGACAACGATGCCTTCGACAATGCGGGGAACTTCTGACCGTCATGCCCTTGAAGCCCGTTGTATCATGGGCTTATGGCAGAGGCTCTTGAGTACAACCTTCAAATTGACGGAATGCACTGCGGTTCCTGTGTGCGCAGAGTTTCGCAGGCGCTCTCAACCACCGAGGGCATTCAGGTCGGTGAAGTCCGCATTGGTGGAGCCCGCATCTCCTCGGCGAGTGATGCGGCGGTGAAGACCGCCGTGGCCGCCATCAACCAACTGGGGTTCACCGCACACCTGGAGCAGTAACCGATGCCGGAAGGCAAATCCACAGTCACACTGCCGATTCTCGGCATGAGCTGCGCGGCCTGCCAACACCATGTGGAAGAAGCGCTCAAAAAAACGCCCGGCGTCTCACTGGCCCGCGTTGACCTGATTGCACATCGCGCCACGGTGGAGTATGAAGGCTCACAAACCACCCCGGAACAATTGATCCTTTCCGTCCGCGCCTCAGGCTATGACGCGGTATTGCCGCGTACAGGCCGCAGCACGGCAGCGGTTTCATCCTCTGAAAAACTTGTGCATCTGCGCACCCTCACCGCGCTCACTGCCGGTTTTTTCATCATGCTTTTTTCCATGCCATTGGGGGAGATGGGCCATGCGGGGGCCCTGACCATGCGGGTGATGCCCTGGCTTTACTCCATTCCCGCCTCCCCCCTGCGTTGGTCGCTCCTCGTCATCACGACGGTGGTCGCGTCCTGGACCGGCATGAGCATCTACCGGGCTGCTCTTCGCGGCCTCATGCATGGCACGACCAACATGAATACGCTGGTTTCGCTGGGGACGTCGGTTGCGCTCGCCTACTCCGCCTACGCAACCATCTACCCCGCGCCGGGGCGTGCTGTTTACTTCGATGCGGTGCTGCTCATTCTGGGTTTTCTGCTGGCCGGAAAATCCCTTGAGGCCCGCGCCAAGCGCCGCGCGCTCGATGCCCTGAATGCGCTGACCAGCGTCCGCCCTGCCACTGCACGCCGTGTTGGGGCGGATGGCTCAACAGAGACCATCCCGCTTGAAGACCTTCGCCCCGGCGACGCGGTGCTGGTTCTTCCCGGGGAACGCTTTCCAGTCGATGGAACCATTCTGGAGGGCGCAACCACAGTCGATGAATCCATGCTCACCGGCGAATCGACACCGCTCGGCAAATCCGCGGGCGCAAAGGTTCTTGCCGGCTCACTAAATTATGATGGCGCAGTCACGTGCCGCGCGGAGTCGCTGGGGGAAACCACCGTGCTTGCCCGCATTGAGCAACTGGTTCAACAAGCGCAATCAAGCCGCACACCGATGGAGGGCCTTGCGGACCGCGTGAGCGCAGTCTTTGTGCCGGTGGTACTCGTGATTGCGGCAGTGACCTTCCTCATCTGGCTTGTCTGCACGCACAACCTGGCCACGGCACTCGCCAACTCCGTCGCGGTGCTTGTCATCGCCTGCCCTTGCGCCATGGGGCTTGCCGTTCCCGCGGCGCTCACCGTCGCCGTGGGCCGCGGCGCGCAACTCGGCCTCTTGTATAAAGGTGGTGAGGCGCTGGAGCGATTGACGACCCTCGATACGCTCGTCCTCGACAAGACCGGGACCATCACCATGGGACGGCCTGTACTTCAAGCAATCCACAATCTCTCCTCGCTGAGCGAAGATGAGTTGCTGCGCATTGCGGCTGCTGCGGAGGAGCGCTCCAATCATCCGCTTGCCCATGCCATTTTGGACGCGGCACGGGAGCGGCGGCTTGGCTGGACAGCCGCGGAGTCGGTACAAATTCTGCCCGGCCGCGGCCTAACGGCGCACGTCGACGGCCAGGAGTGCCTGCTTGGCAACTTCGAACTCATCGCCGAGTACGGTCTGAAAACCGGGGCGCTGCCCGCAGCGGCGACGGGGATTACGCGCCTCTATATGGCGCTGGATTTCAAATTGGTTGCGGCCTTTGATGCAATCGACCGGCTACGGCCCGGGGTTGCCACGCTGACCAGCCACCTGAGGCAACTTGGGCTTGAGCTGCACATGTTGACCGGCGACGCCGCGGTAGCCGCGCGTGCGATTGCAGAGGAGGCCGGCATCCAGAATGTGGAGGCTGGGCTTGACCCGCTCGGCAAACTCACCCGCATCCGGGCGATGCAGCAGGACGGCCACAAGGTGGGCATGGTCGGCGATGGCATCAACGATGCCGCGGCGCTGGCACAGGCCGATGCAGGCATCGCCATGGGCACAGGCGCTGATCTGGCGCAGGAGGCCGGCGATGTGTTGCTGCTCCGCCCCGACCCGGCGCTGATTGCGCACTCCATTTCGCTTGCCCGCGCCACGCTCCGCATCATGCGCCAGAACCTGCTTTGGGCCGCACTCTATAACTTGCTGGGTATTCCGCTGGCTGCCGGCGCGCTATACCCCGCGTTTCATCTTTTGCTAAGCCCCTGGCTGGCCTCGGTTGCGATGGCCTTCAGTTCAATCAGCGTGCTTTCCAACAGCTTGCGGCTGAGAAAATGGAAGGCCCCCGCACTCGCCCATCCTGTAAACTGAATGCACGTTGCCGGTACCCCGGCATAGCGGTGAACCAGCACAGTGCGCATCCTGACTCGTTACATCCTCGGTGAAATTCTCTCCCACTCGCTCATCGGCTGCGCGCTTTTCACCTTCATTCTTTTCATGCGCGACCTTCCCCAGGTCCTGGAGATGGTCGTGCGCAACACCTCGTCCCTGTCGAGTGTTTTCCAGGTTTTTCTCTTCACCATGCCGGAAACTTTCATGCTCACCATACCCATGTCGGTGCTGGTGGGTGTGCTGCTCGGCCTGGGACGCCTGGCATCGGACAGTGAAATCACGGCCATGCGCGCCTCCGGGCTCGGCATTGGATATTTTTTGCGCGTCGCCTCGATTGTGGCCGTCGGCGGCACGTTGATTGGACTTGCGAATTCGCTTTATTTGGCGCCACGCGCAGAGCAGGCCATTCTTGACCTCGAACAGTCCATTGCCACCTCACAGGCCTCCTACCAAATTCAACCCCGCGTTTTCATTGAAGATTTCAAAAACTCGGCCATTTATGTTCAGGATGTCCGCTCGGGCGCCGGCGTGACAAACTGGCGGCAGATCTTCATGGCCGACCTCTCCGACCCCGATGCGCCAAAAATCACCACCGCAGAATCGGCGACAGTGGTCAATGACAACACACAATACCTGCTGATGCGGCTGCTCAACGGCGCCGTGCACGAGATTGCGCCTGATGCGCCGGAAAATTACAACGTCTCCACCTTTGCCACCACCGACCGGCCGCTTTTGCTCAGCCCACAGAGCGAGGTCCACCTTGGCCGCGTGGATACACCCATCTACGCCATGCCAAACAGAACTTTGATGCGGCATTTTCACGACCCCGACGGCCGGCGTTATGAGTTGGAGTTCCATAAACGCTTCGCCTATCCCGCCGCCTGCATAGTCTTGATGCTGGTGGGGGTTCCGCTCGGCGCAGCATCCCGGCGCGGTGGCAAAAGCTCGGGCTTTGTGGTCACGTTGATCCTGGTTTTTCTTTACTACTTTCTTTCCTCGACCGGCATCGCGTTGGGGCGCCAGCACAAGATCCCCGCATTTCTCGCCATGTGGGGGGCCAATCTTCTTTTCGCCGCCGCTGGCAGTTTTTTGCTGTGGCAAATTGCGCGCGGAAGCAACCTGCTGAATGCACTCACCGGTTGGATGCAGCGCGCCACACAGGAAGAGGCCGCAGGCGCAGGCAGGCCGGCGGGCAGCCGAGCCCACACACGCCCGGGAGCATCCTTTGCACAGCGCATACGCCAGCGGCTCTTCAACCTTTTTCAGCAGACCACCAGCCGCATACCTCGTTCCGCTTTCCCGCGCATCCTCGATGAGTATGTTTTGAGCCAGTTCATCGGCACATTTTTCCTCGTGCTCTGCGGTTTCGTCCTGCTCATGCTCGTCTTCACCGGCTTTGAACTCATCGGCGATATCCTGCGCAACCACATTCCCCTGTCCATTGTCGGCGCCTACCTGTTCAACCTCACGCCGAGCATGATTTATTCGATTACGCCGCTCGGCGTCCTGATCGCCACTCTCGTCACATTCGGCGTTCTCAATCGCAATAGCGAAATCACAGCCATGAAGGCGACCGGCATCTCCCTCTATCGCTTGGTCATTCCCATCCTTTTAATCTCGGCGGCCCTCGCCTCCGCCCTTTTCCTTTTCGACCAGTACTACCTGCCGCAGGCCAATCGCAAGCAGGAGGCGCTGCGCAGCGCAATCAAGGGCCGGCCACCGCGCACCTTCCTGAACCCTGAACAACAATGGATTTTTGGCCAGCAACTGCCGGGCAAACCCGCGCACATCTTCTACTACAAACTTTTCGACCCTGACAAGAATGAGTTTGCCGACCTCTCGCTCTTCGAGTTTGATCCCAACACCTTCTCGCTCTCGCGCCGCGTCTTCGCGCGCAGCGTGCAGTGGGAGCCGGCGACCGGCGCGTGGCAGTTTGAAAACGGCTGGCAGCGCGATCTCGACGGTGCCACCACGGTGGATTTCCGTTCGTTTCAACAGGCCTCATTCCCCGAGATTACCGAGGATCCTTCTTATTTCCGCAAAGAGAACCTGCAGTCGCAGGAGATGAATTTCGCCCAGTTGAACCACTACATCGCCGACCTGCGGCAAAGCGGCTTTGACACAATGCGCCTCCGCGTCCAGCTATGGCACAAGCTCGCCTACCCGCTGGTCACAATCATCATGGCCATGCTCGCCATTCCCTTCGCCCTGGCGATGGGGCGGCGCGGCTCGCTTACGTCCATCGCCGTGGCCATCGCCGTGGCGCTTGCTTATTGGGTGCTGGAAGGCCTCTTTGAAGCCATGGGCAACGTCAATTACCTGCCGGCCCTGGTCGCCGCTTGGTCGCCGGATTTGCTCTTTGGGCTCACCGGCGGCTATTTGCTGCTGCGCACCCCGACCTAAGCCATGTCGCGCCAGTTGGGTCCAAAGGCGAGGTCGGCAATCAGCGGAACCTTCAACTTCACCACGCCTTCCATCTTCGCGCGCACCAGCCCGGCAGCCGCTTCCATCTCCGCCTCGGGGAGTTCAAAGAGCAGTTCGTCGTGGACCTGCAGCACCATTTGGGTCTTCATGTTTCGCGTTTTCAATTCCTGCTGAATTTGAATCATTGCGAGCTTGATCAGGTCTGCTGCCGTTCCCTGCAAGGGCGTGTTGACGGCGGTGCGCTCGGCAAAACCGCGTTGGTTGGGGTTGCGGCTTTGAATATCCGGGATCGGCCTCATCCTGCCAAACATCGTCCGCACACTGCCGTTGATGCGCGTCTCTTCCAATGTTTTTTCAATGAACTTTCTCACCCCCTGGTAGCGCTCGAAATATTTTTCAATATACGCTCGCGCCTCGCCCTGCGGAATGCCCAACTGAGCCGCAAGCCCGAAGGCGGAAATTCCATAGACGATTCCAAAGTTCACCGCCTTGGCGCGGTTGCGGGTCTCCTTGTCCATCTTTTCAAGTGGCACGCCAAAGACCTCGCTGGCAGTCAGGGTGTGAATGTCCTCATTCTTCTGATAGGCGCGTACCAAGAGCGGGTCTTCGCTGAAATGGGCCATGAGGCGCAACTCAATCTGCGAGTAATCGGCCGAGAGCAGCAGGTTGCCGGGCGAAGCCACAAATGCCGCGCGGATTTCCCGGCCCAGCTCCGTGCGCGCGGGAATATTCTGCAGGTTGGGATTGATGGACGAGAGCCTGCCCGTCGCCGTGGCCGCGGCCTGGAATGTTGTATGCACGCGCGCATTTGAATCAGCCAAAAGCGGCAACGCATCAATGTAATTTGACTTGAGCTTTGACAGATGCCGGTATTCAAGCACCAGCCGCGGCACTTCGCTTTTTTCGGCCAACTCTTCCAACACATCCTGTGCCGTTGAGTAGCTCTTGGTTTTGCCACTGCGCGGTGGCGCTGGCAGCTTCAAATCCTCAAAGAGCACCACGCCCAGTTGTTTGGGGCTGTTGATGTTGAATTGTTTCCCGGCAGTCTCATAGATGCGTGAGCCGAGGCGGTGAATTTCCATGGCAAAACGCCGCGACAACTCCTCAAGGATCTTCAGGTCAATGCGCACGCCGGCGCGTTCCATTTCAAAAAGCACGGGCGCCAGCGGAAGGTCGATTGTTTCGTAGACTTCCAACAACTTCTCTTCCGCCAGCTGCGCCTTCAGGCGTTGCGTGAGGGAGTCGACAGCGACCGCAGCCTCCTGCAGCGAGGCGGGCGAATTCAGGCCGCCACGCGCAGCCACATCGGCCAGGCTCTGCGTTGCATGGGTCGGGTTCAGCACGTAGGAAAGCAACATGGTGTCATCCGCAACGCCACGCAGGGATATGCCCAGCCTTTCAGCCTCATGCATCGCGCTCTTGGCATCGTGCGTGCGCTTTGTAATTGCGGCATCCTCAAGCAGATTGCGCAGCCCCGCATCCAGGATCACCCGCAACCCGGTTTCGGCCTCGGAGCAAACACCCAGCTCAATCAAATTCGACCTGTCGACGGCCTCGGC
>JAJXXN010000326.1 GCA_021781075.1 Acidobacteriota bacterium
CCACGTCACGCCAGTAAAGCGCCTGCTGCTTGTTCTCATCCACAAAGCTGTACGCCACCATCTTCTTCTTGCCCAGCAGGTTCGGCAGAATGTTGTGGCCGAAGTCGTGCTTCGAGTTCGGGTCCTCAGCGTCGGCGATCAGGGCCTTCAGCAGCGTGTCCGTGTTGAAAATATAAATGCCCATCGACGCATCCACCGCCTCGGGGTTGAACGGGGAGCGGAAGCTCGTCGACGCAGGCTTTTCTTCAAAGCCGCGGATCTCGCCTGTCGGACCCACCTCCACTACGCCAAAACGGTTCACCTCATGCGGCGCAATCGGCAATGTGGCCAGCGTGATCTCCGCCTTCTGCGCAATGTGGTGGTCCAGCATCCGGCTGTAATCCATCTTGTAAATGTGGTCGCCGGAAAGAATGATGACGTATTTCGGCTGTTCGCTCCCAATCGAGTAAATGTTCTGGTAAACCGCGTCGGCCGTGCCCATGTACCAGTTCGCCCCCGTGCGCTGCATCGGCGGCAACAGGTCAAAAAACTCGCCCAGCTCCTGCGCCACAATTCCCGTCCACCCCTCGCGGATATGGCGGTTCAGGCTCAGTGCCTTGTACTGCGTCATGATGAAGACCTTGCGCAGGCCGGAGTTGATGCAATTGGAAAGCGTGATATCAATAATTCGGTAGTGGCCGCCAAAGGGAACAGCCGGCTTGGCGCGGTCGCGTGTCAAGGGAAAAAGCCGTTCCCCCGCGCCACCGGCCAAAAGAACTCCCACGGTATCTTTCATCGCCCAACCTCCATAAACTCTCACAGCAAGTGTAAGTCATACCCTGCACGTTTGCTCAACGGCCAAAATGCAACCGGGGGATGAAGGAATCAATTGATTGAATGCTTCCCACTATCCGCAAATCAGAAAATACCCCTGCTGTGCTTGAAACTCTTCCTGCTGGCATCAAACTTGTATCTATATTCAAGGCACATCAGCCACCGCATCCCACTGTGCCGTCATTGAGACTCCGCGGTGTCGTTTGCCACTTCGCCTTCAACGGCGATGCGCAGGCTGCGCAAAAAGCTCAAATCATGCTGTGTGAATCCGCCATGCACAGCTTCGCCTTCCTGGCCCTCAATCACCTCCGCTTCTTTGTCCGCTGCCTGGCTCAGGCCGAAGGTTGCCTCCAGCATCATCACCACGTCGTACCCCTCTTCACGGATCAAATTGACCACCTCGGAGATCGGCTCGCTCTCGCTGACCGTTACATGGATCGCTTCACCGAGTTGTTTGATAAGTTCGCGCAGGCGTGGCGTCAAGGGATACCTCCGGGCCCATCCTTGCGCCGGGAAGATTGGCGCGGGGATGAGTATTCCTATACATTACTTCCAACTGGCGCAGCGGGCAACTGGCTGCGAAAAAAAATGACATCGATAGGGGCATGGCCTCTTCAGTCCCGCCCCTCGTGTGCCTTGTGGCACATTCGATGGCCGCGCGCGCTTGATAACATCAGATTGCATGAACGCTGAAAAACTTGGGCGTACAGTCGGCATCGGCCTGCGCGTGGCAGGCAGGGTCTTTGGCAATAGCCTCGGCGGCGCGGGACAATCCGCGGCCTCGGTGGGCAACGCCGCCCGTCATGCTCACGCCCAGGCTCAAGACGCACGCGTACACGCCGCCGGAAAAATCTCCCGCGTGGCCGGTCGCGGCGTCGGCGGCTTTGTCCGCCCTTTCGCGCGCATCGGCCACATCCTTTGGCTTGAGGTCGTCGGCGCCATCTTCCTGCTCATCGCCCTCTCAGTCGCCACAAATCTCTGGCGGTTGCGCCACGATTATGCCGCCGGGCCGGACCATGATAAATTCCTGCTCGTCGCCGGGTTGCTTGCGCTCTTCCTCTATCTCGGCCTCAGCTCATTTTGGAGAGCGCGTAAAAAATAACATGCAACACCGCATCCATGCCGCATCCGACGCCAATCCGGCCGGGCCCGTCTTCTGCGCCCCCGCTGCCCTCTCTTCTATCGCCCTGCTCCTCGCTTTACTCACGGTGTCCGCCGCCCTCCCCGCACACGCGCAAAGCGGCGCGCCCGATGGCGGCTTGACCCTGGCCGGAGCACGCATCTCCGGCACACGCGAAATATCCCAACAGGATCTGCTGCGCGGACTGAACCTCGGCATCGGCCAGCCCGTCACCCTCAGCGCCCTCCGCGCCGCCTGCCGCGCGCTCAAGGCGCTCGAACTCTTCCACAGCTATCAATGCGACGCAGTGCGTGAGGAGGACAAGGCGTGGATCGTCCTCGATGTTCCCGCCTCCTCCACCAGCGCGCAATATGAGGACGAAATCATCTTCGACAATTTTGTCTGGCTCACACGCGCTGATATTCTCGCCCGCATCAAACAGGCCATCCCGCTCTTCACCTCGCACCTGCAAATCAACAGCCCGCTCAATGCCCAGGTACTTCCCGTCCTCAACCAGCTCGCCACCGACCGCGTCCCCCTGGCGCATGTCGTGCGGGACGAGTTCTGGACCGAGCGCAACAAAAATGTCTACAAAGTCGAGGGCATCCACGTCCCCGTCGTCGCCATCTCGGTCGAGGGGCAAAACGCGCCGCGCTCCATCAGACAATGGGCCCAAGGCTACGAGAGCAATGAGTTCTCCATGGCGCTGCTCAACTGGCGCTTGAATTCTGTCCTCGAAGAGGCCTATTTCCCCCGCGGATACCTCCACCCCATCGTGCAGGAGCCGCAAGTCGTTTTCCTCGGGGGAAAAAATGGTGCATTCCCCGTCCGAATCGTCCTCCGCATCGACTCCGGCCCGCTCTACACCTTCAAGGCACTGCGCCTCGAAGGCCGCGCCGCCGCACATAAGGACGAGTTGGGCTCCGACTGGTCCCTCAAGCCCGGCGCGCCCTACGACCTCGACTACGCCCGCCAGTTTTTCTTCAGTGTCACAAAGTACGATTGGGCCCGCGCGGCAAAACGCTCCGCCGCAGGGCTCGATTGCATGCGCATCGACGAAATAGACCGAACCGTGACCCTCACCATCAAAATCCCCGAGACGGATGCCGACCTCGCGCTCTCCCCCGAGGCCAAGCCATGCGCCGACCCGCTACTCGATTCCTTCTTTCCGGGGAACCTCGTGATGGCCGCGGGTCAATAACACCCTGCTTGCCACTTTCCTCTTCTTCCGCGGCGATTCCCATTTTTGCGCGCCCATCGCCCCTCATTTTCCAAATCAGGAACCCGCGCTGTCTCAAAATAATTTCCTCACTGTCTCATTCATGGTCAACTGTCCTGCGCCGATACAGAGGGCAGGTACAGCAGTAAGCGGACTGTCGCGGGATGAAGCAGATCGAGGGCAAGCGGCGACGGGCCTGGAGGCTGGCCGAATCTCTAGCGCACGCACTCAAGGAGGAGACAATGTCACTCGGTGTTCTCAACAATCTCTCGGCAATTTACGCGGAAAACAACCTCAACAAGACCAGCAACAGCCTGCAGACCGTGCTCGAGCAATTGAGCTCCGGTTCCCGCATCAACTCGGGCGCCGATGACGCCGCCGGCCTGTCGCTTGTCAGCGGCCTGCAGGCCAACTCGCAGGCGCTCACCCAGTCGGAAACCAACGCCACCGAAGGCGTCGGCCTGTTGAGCGTCGCCGATGGCGCGCTCTCGCAGGTCACCAACTTGCTCAACCGTGCCGTCACCCTCGCCACCGAGGCCTCGAACGGCACGCTCGACAGTTCGCAGCTTGCCGCCGCCAACCAGGAGTACCAGTCGATTCTTTCCGAAATCAACAACATCGGCACCACCACAACCTACAACCAGAACCAGGTCTTCACAGGAAAAGCGGCAGGCGTTGACATTTACATCGGCGATTCCTCCGCCCTCGGCTCATCCATCGACAATCTCTACTTCGCCAAGCTTTCCTCGGCCAACCTGGGCGACGCGGGCGGCACCGTGCAGCAGAGCAGCTCGGGCCAGTTCATCGATCTCTCCAAGGACACAGGGGGTGCATTGACGGCGGCCGCCACGCAGAGCGACGCCACCACCGGCTCGCTGGTCTTCACCATCACCAACCCCGATGGAACAACCAGCACCATCACCACCAATGCCGGCATCACCGTGGGCAAGTTGATCTCCGAAATCAATGCGGATGGCATCCCCGGCGTCACCGCTAGCTTCACCTCGGCGGCGGCCGTAGGCGATGGCGCGGTCAACGGCGGCGACACCGGCATCCTGCTCTCCAACACCAACTCCAATGTCAGCATCGCGCTTGCGGGTACGCCGTTGACTGATTCCACCACCGGCCAGGCCGGCTCGCTTTTTACCAGCACCGCCGCCACCACCACCATCACCTACATCCCCAGCGCCACAGGCGACCAGAGCGCCAACCTCTCGGTCACAAACCTGCTCAGCCAGGGCAGTTCTCAGAATGCGCTTACCGCCATCAACTCGGCCATCACTTACGTCTCCGCTCAGGATGGTTACCTCGGCGCGCAAATTAACACCCTCAACTCCATCAGCCAGGTGGCCACCACGCAGCAGGAGAATGTGGTCAGCGCGCAAAATGCCGTCCAGGCCACCGACTACGCCTCGGCAACCTCGAATATGTCCAAGTACGAAATCCTCAGCCAGACTGGCATCGCTGCACTGGCACAGGCAAACAGCGTGGAGCAGGAGGTCACCAAGCTCCTCCAGTAAATCCATCCGGCAACCTTCACCACCCGGCCCCGGGCACGCGCTCCTCCTGACTGCGTGCCTGTGGGCCGGTTTGTTTCTCGTGCTGCAAAACACCCGGGCAGGGAATACAATGCGCTCTAGTGTGCAAAGGTGAAAGGGGTGCGTGATGAAACAATGGATGACTTTTGCAGTCCTGGTGCTTGCCTCCCTCCTGTTGGCGTCCAATGCCCGGGCGCAGGGCCCGTCGCTGAACAACGACCCGCCTTTTCTGCAGGCCATTGAAAAAGGCGACCTTGCAACTTTTGAAAATCTGCTGGCGCACGGCACGGACGTGAACAAAATTTATCCCGAGGGCTACACCGCTTTGATGGTTGCCGCCGCTGCCGGCCAACCGGGGATGATCACCACGCTCTTGCGCCACGGTGCTAAAATCGACGCCCAAAACGACAGCAAGGACACTGCCCTCGGCTTGGCCGCCATGATTGGCAATCTGCAGGAGGTCACCCTCCTCATCGCGCACCACGCAAACCCCAACCTCAGCAACAATGTCGGCATGACGCCGCTGATGTTCGGCGTGGCCTGCAAGTCCACCGAGTTGGTGAAGAGCCTGGTCGACGGCGGGGCGGATGTGAATGCAGCCGATCCGGAAGGGTTTACCCCGCTGATGGCAGCCGGCGGGGCCGGCTTGCCCGAGATTGCCGCGCTGCTCATTGCGCGCGGCGCCAATGTAAACGCCAAAAGCAGTGACGGCACCACCGCGCTCAGCCTCGCGCAAAGCAACCTCCACGCGGACGTGGAGAAGATTTTGCGCGACCATGGCGCAAAGTGAGCGCACCCGCCTGCCTACAATATTGATGTGAGCCCTGTTGAGACCATTGCTGCCATCTCCACCCCGCCCGGCCGCGGCGGCATCGGCATCGTGCGCCTCAGCGGCCGCGACGCCTGCCCGATTGCGGGGAAGCTTGTTGAACTGCGCGCCCCGCTCGCGCACGCGCACGCGCGGCTCGCATGGGTCCTCGATGATTCCACCCCGCCGCGGCGCATCGACGAGGCGGTCGTTACTTTTTTCTCCGCGCCCAATTCCTACACCAGCGACGACCTTGTTGAAATCGCCGCACACGGCTCCCCCGTCGTCCTCGACCTTCTGCTCCGCCGCGCGCTTGGACTCGGCGCGCGCCTAGCACAGCCGGGCGAGTTCACCGAGCGCGCTTTTCTCTCCGGGCGCATCGACCTGACCCAGGCCGAGGCCGTCCGCGACCTCATCGACGCAAAAACCCTCGCCCAGGCCCGCCAGGCTGCCAGCCAGTTGGGCGGCGCGCTCAGCCTGCGCGTGCAGCCGGTCAAGCGCGCGCTGCTCGAACTCATCGCACTGCTCGAGGCTGGCATCGACTTCGCCGAGGATGACCTTTCCGTTGCCACCACGGAGGAGATTGCCCGCCGCATCAATGGCCTGCTCCCGCCGCTTGAGGCGCTGGAAAAAAGCTTCGCCGGCGGGCGCATACTGCACGACGGCCTAACCCTGGCAATTGTTGGCCGCCCCAACGCCGGCAAAAGCTCGCTCTTCAATCGCCTGGTCGAGCGAGAGCGCGCTATTGTCACGGCGACGCCAGGAACCACCCGCGACTTGGTCACCGAACGCATCTCCATGGACGGGATCCCCATTGAACTGGTCGATACCGCCGGCGTGCGCGAGGCCCTGGAGGAAGTTGAGAAAATCGGCATCGAGCGCACCCACCAGGCGCTCGCCGACGCCTCCATCGTCCTCGTTGTCCTCGATGCCACCGCGCCGCTCAATGGGGATGAGCTCAAGCTGCTCCGCGCCATCGAGGGTCGCGCCGCGCTGATTGTCCGCAACAAATGCGACCTGCCCCGCGCAGCCTCGCCGCAACCGCCGCTCCCCTCGTCCCTGGCCGTGGTGGAAACCTCGGCCCTCACCGGCGGGGGATTGACGGAACTGCGCGCCGTCATTCTCAAGCTGGCCACCGGCGGCGCCGCCGCCGAGCCCGGCGCGCTCACCACCCTCCGCCACCGCGATGCTGTCCGACTGGCCCTCGCGGCCTTGAAAAAATCCGCCGAGGCAAACGTGCAGCACACTCCCCACGAGATGCTGCTGCTCGACCTGCATTCTGCGCTCGAGCAGCTCGACGAACTCACCGGGCAAACCTCCACGGAGGACGTGCTCAACCTCATCTTCTCCACCTTCTGCATCGGCAAATAAAATGCCCCGCGGATTTCTCCGCGGGGCTTGGCTGTGTTTCGCTTGGTTTACCGTTTGCCCTGGATCGTCTTCACTCCGCCGCTCTTCTTCGCGGCGCGCTTCGCGGCCAGGTCATGCATCTCACGCCCCAATGGGCTCTGGTTGATGCCCACCTGGATCGCCAGGTTGATCACGTTGCTGGTTGCCCAGTAGACGGCGAGCCCGGAGGCAAAGTGCGCCAGCGTGAAGCCCATCACCACCGGCAGCATGAAGGCCATCATCCGCCGCTGCGCGGGGTCCATCCCCGGTGACGGCGTAATCCACTGCGTCACGAACATGCTGACGATGATCACCGCGGGCAGGATGTAAAGCGGGTCGGCCAGCGAGAGGTCGCTGATCCAGGCCCAATGCGCCTGCCGCAATTCCACCACGTTGCGCAACATGCTGTAGAGCGCAAAGAACAGCGGCGTCTGCAGCAGCATCGGCAGGCAGCCGCCGTACATGTTGACGCCCTCGGTCTTGTAGAGCGCCATCATCTCGTTGTTCATCTCCGCGCGCCTGGGGTCGGTCACCTTCATGTGCGCGTAGCGCGCCTTGATGGCGTTCACGCGTGGCTGGATGCGCGCCATCTTCAACGACGAGTGCATCATCTTCAACCGTGTCGGGAACATGATGATGTTGAAGATTGCCGTGATGATCACAATCGCCCAGCCCCAGTTGGGCACGCCGTGCTCGTAAAGATAACGCAGCGCCAGATAGAGCGGGTAGGCCAGCACCTTCAACCATCCGAACTGAACCAGTGATTTGAGGTCCGGCCCGTTCGTGTTCCCGTCGGCCGCCGTCGCATGGACGGTCGAAAGCAACTCAAGCTGCTTGGGACCCGCATACAGGCGCACCTTCGTCAACCCGCTCGTGTCGCCCACCGCAACGCCAAGAACATCATCCGGACGCTTGGTTCTTGACGGGTCTTCCAGGTTCCCCGGCAAAAGAATCGAATTGCGCAGCGTCACCACCGTCGCGCGCGAGGGCGTTGCCGGCATGAAGGCCGCGGTAAAGTAGAGGTCGCTGGCAGCCGCGTACTCGTAATCGTTGTCAAGCGTCGCGTTGCCGCTCACCTTGCCGGCCGCCTCGTAATCCTGCTTGCCGTCTATCGACCACGCAAAGGTCGATGTGGTGAAGGTCTGCCCCTTGCGCATCGGGCGCACCGAGGGGGGGACAAGTTCCTCCTGGTCGCCAAACCCGGCCGGCCACTCCACAAGCGAGCGCACCACCTGCCCGTTCTGCCGCACCTGCGCTTCGATCGTGAGCACATAGCTCTCATCAAAGCGGACGGTCTTCACCACATCCACTCCGTTGGCCGCGTAATGGAAGGTGACCGACTGCGGGGCCGCGAAACTTCCGCATCCCTTCGGCGTACCGCTCACCTGATAAAGCCCCTGCTTCAACTGCTCGTTGAGCGCCGGCGTGTAAGTGAACAGTGAGAGCGGGTAACCGAACTTCTCCGCCGCCTGCTGCTGCACCAAATCAAGCGGCTTGCCCGTCGAGTCAAGGTACTTCTTCAGTACCCAGTTCTTCACCTCCGCGCCGCGGTTGGTGAGGGTGATCTTGTAAACCGGGTTCTCGATGGTCAAATCACACTGCGTGGCGGCCACTATGCCCGGCGTCTGCGGCCCACTTGCGGCTGATGCAGCCACTGGGCTCGCCCCGCCTGTTGGCATGGCGTTCTGCGCCTGCGTTGTCTGTTGTTGTTGCGCCTGCGGCCTCGGCGCCGGCTCCTTCGGCTTGAAAAAATACTGGTAGCCGAAAAGTATGACCATCGTGAGCAGCATGATGCCAAAGAGCGAGCGCAGGTCGCCGCCGCCGCCGCCGCCCGTGCCCTGTGATTGTAGATTGGGATTGCGTATTTCTGCCAAGGGTGTGTCCTGTTCTGAGTGGGCGCAAAAAGCTGCCGCGCCTCTACTATCGTAATTCGTCCAGATGAACTTTGTGTTCAATTCCTTGCCTTGCGCCGCGCCGCCGTTTCACGGCCCCCGCCTCGCACTGCCGGCACGCCCCGGCGGCACTTCATCCACGCCGCCCTTTGAAAACGGGTTGCACCGCAACACCCGCCACGCCGCCAGCAACGTTCCCTTCATCGCCCCGTGCCGCACAATCGCAATCTGCGCATATTCCGAGCACGTGGGCAGGTACTTGCACTGGCCCACGCCCGTCCGGTGCAGCGCCGGCGAAACCCAGCGCTTGTAAAATCGCAACAACGCCAGCAGCAAAATCCTCATTGCCGTGGCAGCCGCTCCGCCTGCGCGCGCGCCTCTGCGAGGATACGCACCACCTCGGCTTCAAGTTTCCCGTATTCCACGTTGAGCACCGCGCGCCGCGGATGAAAGATCAAGTCGCAGCCCGCCGGCAGCTCCGCCGTGTGCTTGCGCAGTACGTCGCGCATCCGCCTCTTGATGCGGTTGCGCTCATGCGCCGGCCCCAGCACCTTGCCCGCGGTCAGGCCCACACGCGCCGTCTCCGCAACGGAAACGCGCGGCGCCATGAACCAGCTCATCAGGTGCGATTGAAATTTGCGCGCGGCTTTGTAGGCGATTTGGTAATCAGCATGGCGGCTCAGCCGGTGCCCGGAGAGTGTCTGCCGTTGAGTGTCAGGCTGTTTCATTCCGCTGCCGAAAGTAAACCCAGTGGGGGGCACTGGGTTTGTGTTGCCGGAAATTTTAAAAAGACTGCGCCAACGTCTTAATCGCGGAATCCCGCGCTCACGGCCACGCGCTTGCGCCCCGCGGCGCGACGCCGGCTGAGAACGGCGCGGCCGCTCTTTGTCTTCATCCGCTCGCGGAATCCATGTGTCTTCACGCGGCTGCGGCGGTTGGGTTGAAATGTGCGCTTGGGCATGGTGTGCGCTCCTGCTCTTCACTCTGGGATCTATGCTCGTATCCTGCTTCGGACGGCAAGTCTTGATTATACAAAAATATCGCCGCAAATGCCAGCCCGCGCGCGCCGCGGGCGCCACGCCGAAACTTTTCAGCACTTCGGTGCAAACTTCGCACACCGCTTCCCACGCATTAGTTTTTGCCTTCACCATGTGGTATCAACCCACAACTGTTTCATTTCCATGCACAATCGTCGTTGTATTTCTGGCGTTTCTGCCCGCAAGGGATGGAAGCCGCATGACAATCTTTTGCCCGTCAATTGTCCGAATTGATGCGCTTTCACCAACCTTTGTGCAACTCTCAAAAAATTTAAAAATTCCTTTCATCGATTTGTAATTTGCTCTTGCATCCATTCGTTCCTGTGCTAATATCAGGCGGTTGGCAAATTTCTTTTTGAACGGTTCACTGCTGGAGATTCACCCGGAAGTTTTCGGTTTACCTCCCGGCAACATCACACTCCTCGGCTAGTCAACACAAGCAACCACTGAGTGCGCAGGGCAAGCGCCATGCGGCTTCATACCGTCTTGTTTTCAAATTCATTCGCACCACAAGGCTCCCGCCCCTTGGGACAAAGCATTTAGATCGCAAGCAAGGATTTGTCCGAATGTCATTCGCGTCTTCTCCTCTTCCTCCGCTCAACCCCTGGCTGCAGATTCTCGCAGCCCTTGAGAAGAAGGTTATCCGCCAGTCTTTTGAAACCTGGTTGAAGCCAACGCGCTTCAGCCACGTAACGGGCCGCAAGCTCTATGTCCGTGTTCCCACCCCGGAGTTCCAGCACATCGGCGACAAGTACGGCGACCTCATCCAGGAGGCCATCGACCGCCATGCGCTTGAACTCGACGACGTTGCCTTTGTGACCATGGAGGAGGACCCCAGCGTCCCACCGCAGCGCAAGGATGGCGGCTTCGGCCCCGTGCCCGCGCACGCACCCTCCGCGCCGCCGCAAAACGGCGCCCGCCGCCAGCCCGAGCAGGCCCGCTTCGATTGGTCCACCGCCGCGCAGCTCAACCCGCGCTACACCTTCGACGCTTTCGTCATCGGCAACGGCAACCAGTTCGCGCGCGCCGCCGCGCTCGCCGTCGCCGAGCGGCCCTCCCGCGCCTACAACCCG
>JAJXXN010000142.1 GCA_021781075.1 Acidobacteriota bacterium
TCCCCGGCGCTCTCCCGCTCCACCTCTGCGCGGAAGCCTTGAATCTCCCCATCCAGGTTGTTGAGCCGTGCCTCGACCGCGCTCATGCGCGCCTGGGCCTCAACCGCCACCATGCGCGCCTCCTCAATTTGCCTGGCCAATGCCGCGCGTCGGTTGCGCAGCGTCTTGGGAAGTATGCGGTACAGCGGGATGAGAATGCCGAAGACCAGCACCAGAAAATTGAAGATCTCCGCGCCGCGCGCCGCCGTCTCCACATCCGTGTGCAGCCAGCGCGCAATCGCCTGCGTCATTGCCGAGTGGCGGAATGCATTTGTCTCATCCTGCTCTGAGGCTGCCGGCTTTTCCCCCTGCGCAGGCTGCGCTGCCGCGGGCGTCGCGGCCTGCGCATGAATCCCCCGTGGAGCAGCCATCCATACCACGCCCAGCAGCCCCAGCAAAACCGCAAAAGACGCTGCTTTCAATCCACCCCTGAACCCGGCCATGAACTTCACCCCAGTCAACGCGCACCCCCGGCGGGCAGCACCGCGCTCAACACCTGTTTGGCAAGCTCATCCACATGGGCACTGATCTCCTGCCGCGCCACTTCCACCTCGCGCTCAAGCGTCGCGCGCGCCACGGCCACCTGCTGGCCGGCCTCTTTGCGCGTTTCTTCCAAAACCTGCTCGCGCTCCACCGTCCACTTCTGCAGCCGCGCCTCACGCGTCTTGTACACCTCGGCGCGCGACAGCCGCAGCTTCTCAACGTAAACTTCCGTCCTGTGCTCGGCCTCGGCGATCGCCTTCTTCGCCTCCTCCACAGCCCCGGTCGTCCGCGCGCGGCGCTCCTTGAGCGTGCGCGACAAGGGACCCTGCACCAGCAATTGATAGGCAATGACGAGGACCACAAAGAGCGCGGTGGTAGGCAGCGCGCCCAGGAACAGCGCTTCGAGTTGGTGTATCAGGTCTGACATTGATAATGTTTCACTCAGGCGCGCAAACTGCACTTCACTGCGCAGTTTGGCTTCCGGTAGGTAACACCTATTTCTATCAGGGAGAATCGGCCAGCGTCAACGCGGACAGATTTGCTTTTTTACCAAACCATCCAAACGGTCAAAATCCGGAATTGTGTGCTTAATCAGTCCCTCCGTAACGCGCCCTGCGCCGCCTGGGATCCAGTCCATTCCCCGGAAAGAATCCGCAGCCAATCCAATATTTCTTGATTTTCCCCTTGCAACTGTCAAAAACAGGCCTACAATTGTTTCACCACCTAAGGCCCTGTTCAGGGCTGAATGGGCTGTCGGCTGATGGAATTCACTTCCACTTCACCAGTCGGCAGCCCTATAGATTGGCTCCCGGTTCACCCCCTGAAGGCTCCCAACCGGCCTACCAGTGATTTTGGGCCTGTGGCGCGGATCCGCACCAGATTCCCCTCAAACACGCGGCTCTCAATCACCATCCCCGCCTCCACCATCGCCAGCGCCGAGCCCTCGCCTTGTGGAATGACAAACACCGCTTCCGTGAGTGGATCCTGAACCAACGCCGCATCGATCGCCGCAAGCAGTTTCTCCAGCCCCTTCCCTTCACGGGCTGAAACCAGCACCGCCCCGCCCCGCGATGCAAGCCCCGCAATCCTCTCAGCGTCCAGCAGGTCGCGTTTGTTCAGGACCTCAATCACCGGCTTCCCCCCGGCTCCAAGCTCCGCAAGCACCTTCTCCACCTGCTGTTTTTGCTCCTCGCCAAACTCGCTCGACGCATCGCGCACATGAAGCAAAATCTCCGCCTTCTCCACCTCTTCCAGCGTGGCCCGGAAGCTGGTCACCAGCGTGTGCGGCAGGTTGCGGATAAAACCCACCGTATCCGAAAGCAGGACCCGGCGTCGGCTCGGCAATTGTATTGAGCGTAATTTCGGGTCCAGTGTGGCAAACATCTTGGATGAGGCCAGCACCCCCGCGCCGGTCAAGGCATTGAACAGAGTGCTCTTGCCCGCGTTGGTATAGCCGACCAGCGCCACCGTCGGCACCGGGACCGCCTCGCGCCGCTGCCGCTGCTGGCGCCGGCTCTTCCGCACCGACTCAAGCTCTTCCTTGAGATGGTCAATCCTGCGGCGGATGCGACGCCGGTCGGTTTCCAGTTTGGTCTCGCCCGGCCCGCGTGTGCCAATGCCGCCGCCCAACTGGCTCATCGCCTTGCCCCGGCCCGTCAGCCGCGGCAGCATGTACTCAAGCTGCGCCAGCTCCACCTGCAACTGCCCTTCGCGTGTCCGGGCATGACGGGCAAAAATATCAAGTATCAGCTGTGTCCGATCCAGCACACGGCAGGGCAGCTCCCGCTCCAAGTTCTGCAATTGCGTCGGCGTCAGGTCATGGTCAAAAAGTATGAAATTCGCCTCGGTGGAAAGCGCCAACGCATGAAGCTCCTCCACCTTGCCGCTGCCAATCAATGTTGCCGGGTCGGGCTTTGGGCGCCGCTGCATCAGCTCGGCCGCAACTTCGCCGCCCGCGCTCATCAGCAACTCTTTCAGCTCGCCCAGTGATTCCTCAGCGGTCATTGCACCCGTACGATCGGGCGCCGCACCGGCGCGCGCAACTCCGCGCCCGAACTCCACGCCCACCAGAATGGCGCGCTCCGTCCCGGTCCCTGTGCTCGTACTGTGCATGGGGCGTACTACCCGCAAATCACTTTCAGGCCAACCCTTCCGCTGGAAGCCGGAAGAATCAACCCTCACTGGCGGCAACCGGGGCCGCAGCCGCCGCTGGCACCGCCGCCGCCGCGCCGACACCTGCCGTCGTGGCCGCGCGATAATCGTTGTGCATCACGCTGCGATTGCTTACCACCGTCGAGATGGCGTGTTTGAAAATCAACTGCTCCTGGCTGTTGTTCTCAAGCAACACCGAGTACTTGTCAAACGAGCGAATTTTGCCCGTCAGCTTGACGCCACTCACCAGGTAGATTGTGATGGGGGTTTTGTCTTTGCGAACCGTATTCAAAAATGTATCTTGAATGTTCTGTGCCGGCTTGCTTTCCATTGTGCCGATCTCCATTTCCGTGGTTGTTTGTTGTTTTTGTTAATTCCGCGGCTCAACTACCATGCCCAGCTTGCCCTGAGCGTAATTACACCCGCGCTCCAGTCGCACGCTGAATTTGTTAACACAATAACCTGAATTTCACCAATTATCAACAGTACGGGAGGTCCGGGTACTCACTGTTACCTCCGCAAATCATCCATCTTCAACCGCAAAATGAACGCTTTAACACCGTGCGCTCATCCCGGCAAAACCAATCTCTCCATCCGCTCAAAGGCATACTTGATAGCCATGATTAAATATTTACCCCGCTGGCCTGCACTCAGCCCGCTCCTTTCTCCACGCAAAGAACCCTCTCCCGCTGCTTGGTACTATGGAAACGTGAATCTCTCCGGCAAAACACCATCTCCCGTTCCCATGCTCGACCTGGCACGGCAATATCAGCCCCTGCGGGATGAGATTCTCTCCGCCATCGAGGGCGTCCTCGATTCGCGCCAGTTCATCCTTGGCGAGGCAGTCGCCAACTTTGAACTCGACGCCGCCGCCCAACTCGGCGTTGCCCACGCCATCGGATGCGCCTCGGGGACCGACGCACTCTGGCTCGCCATCGCCGCCGCGGGACTCTCCCCACTCCCCGGCGAAGCGTTCCAACCATCCATTCTCACCACCCCGTTCAGCTTTTTCGCGTCGGTCAGTTCAATCATCCGCGCCGGTGCAAAGCCGCTCCTTGCCGACATCGACCCCAGGACCTTCAACCTTTCTCCGACTGCGGTCGAAGCCCTCCTCAACTCCCCGGCTGGAGCCAACCTCCGCGCCATCCTGCCCGTACACCTCTACGGCCAGCCAGCCGACTGGGACGCTCTTGCCCGCATCACCTCCGGCCACAACCTCACCCTGGTCGAGGATGCCGCCCAGGCGTGGGGGGCAAAATGGAACGCGCGACCCGTCGGCGCCCTCGGCTCCGCCGCCGCCTTCAGCTTCTACCCCACCAAGAACCTCTCCGCCGCCGGCGACGCTGGCATGGTCTCAACAAACGACCCCGAGATCGCCGAACGTGCCCGCATGTTGCGCCAGCACGGCATGCGCCGCCGCTACCACCACGACGAACTCGGCTGGAACGCCCGCATGGACGGTTTCCAGGGCGCCATACTCGGCGTCAAGCTCAAATACATTGAACAATGGACCCTCGCGCGCCAGCACGCCGCCGCGCGTTACAACCAACTCTTCCATGCCGCTGGCCTGGTCGAACCCGGCCCCTATCCGGCAAAGGGCGTCGTACTGCCCTTCTGCGACCCGCGTGCCACCCACGTCTGGCACCAGTACGTCCTCCGCACCACGCGCCGCGACGAACTCCGCGAGTTCCTCACCGCGCGCCAAATCGGCAGCGAGATCTACTACCCCATCCCACTTCACCTGCTCGACGCCTTGAAACCGCTTGGCTACTCCGAGGGTGATTTCCCCGAGTCCGAACGCGCCGCCAAAGAGGTCCTCGCCCTGCCCCTCTTCGCTGAAATCACTGAAGATGAGCAGAAAACGGTGGTTGCGGCCATTGCGGAGTTCCTCTGAGACAGGCATCTTGGCTTTGCCTGACGCAAACTCCCCAATTCGCTTTTCCCCGCGCCAACCCGTAAGATAAAGGCATGGCACGAGGATGGGAAAGCAAGGCAGTGGAGGAACAGATGGCTGAAAAGCAATTGAGCGCGCAGCATGACCTGTCATTGACGGAAGAGCAGCGCCGCCGGGCAATGCTGGCGGAAGCATCGCAAAAGCGCGTCAAGCAGGCCCTTGAGCTGCAGCGCGAGAACATTCTCTCGCAAAAAACCACCCACCCGGCGCGGCGGCAGGCGCTCGATGCGGCACTCAAGCAGATTGAAGGGCAGTTGGCGGGGTTGGAGTAAGAATTAGGGCGGTTGCCAGGGAGCAGTAGTCATCGCTCAGCGGGCGTGGCTTTGGCTGCGCCTTTTCTGTTGATGGATATAAAAAACTGGGAAACACTTCTGATGCCATGGACACAGCAAGAAGGAACGATGCCTGCTGTGTCCATGGGTCCAATGAAACCGGGGTGCCTGGGATGCATGGCAGGTGTAGAAAGCGCAAAAGCGACTTCGGATTCCCCGCTGCGCCCAAATACACGGCATCAGGGGCATGAAGTCCGGTTGCCGGAAACAAATTACTCGCGATGGAAACGCAGCGAATTAGCCTGATGGATTGATGTCATCTGGACTCGCACGATATTCACATGCGCGGGTCGCGTCGCGGCCCAGACAATCGCATCGGCCACATCCTCCGCGGTCAGCGGCGTCAACCCCTTATAAACTTTCTCCGCCCGCTCCGAATCACCATGAAAACGGACCAGGCTGAAATCGGTTTCCACCATGCCGGGGTCAACCGAGGTCACGCGCACATTCGTCCCCAGCAGGTCATCGCGCAGGCCATCGTTGATAAAGTGCACGGCGGCTTTGGTCCCGCAATACACAGCGCCATTCGCATAGGCAAGGTGGCCGGCGGTCGAGCCAATGTTGATGACGTGCCCGCGGTTGCGCTCCACCATTCCCGGCACCACGGCGCGCGTCACATAGATCAGCCCTTTGATGTTGGTGTCGATCATCTCCTCCCAGTCCTCAAGCTTCCCCTGGTGGAGCTTGTCCAGTCCGCGCGAGAGGCCGGCGTTGTTCACCAGCACATCAATCTCTTTCCACTGCGCGGGCAGCGCCGCAATCTCGCCGGCTACGGCTTCGGCGTTGCGCACGTCCAGTTGGAGGCAATGCACCGACGATGCGCCGCGCCGGTGCGCCTCCTCGGCAACATCGACGAGCTTGTCCATGCGGCGCGCGGCCAGGAGCAGGCGCGCGCCTTGTGAGGCGAATGCGTGGGCTGTGGCGGCGCCAATGCCGGAGCTGGCGCCGGTGATGAAGACGATGGTATTTGATTGAGTCATGGAAATATCTTAGCGCGCGGCTCAATCCCCCGCCGCCGCCACTTCTTGCAGCCAGCCGGCGGGCTTCAACAGCTCACGCGGACGCGAGCCGTCGGCCGGGCCCACCAATCCGTCCTTTTCCATCAGGTCGATGAGGTGTGCCGCGCGGCCGTAACCAATCCGCAAGCGGCGTTGCAGCAGCGATGTCGAGGCCTTGCCGAACTCGAAGACCAACTTGACTGCCTCGTCGAACATCGGGTCATTCTCATCCTCGCCGGTGTCGCCGCCAGCGGCAGCCGTGGCGCGCTCCTCGCGTGGGGCCTCCAGGAAGCCTTCAACATACTCCGCCTGGCCCTGCTCCTTCCAGAACTGCACCACCGCCGCCGTCTCCTTCTCACTGACGTATGGCGCGTGCAGCCGCTGGTGGCGCGAGGTGCCGGGTGGCAGAAACAGCATGTCGCCGCGTCCCAAAAGCGATTCGGCGCCGTTGGTGTCAAGGATGGTGCGCGAATCCACCTTTGTCGCCAGGCGGAAGCTGATGCGCGTCGGCACGTTGGCCTTGATGAGCCCAGTGATCACGTCGACCGAGGGCCGCTGTGTGGCCAGCACAAGATGGATTCCCACCGCGCGCGCCATCTGCGCCAGGCGCGTGATGGATTCCTCCACGTTGGCCTTGTCGAGCATCATCAGGTCGGCCAGCTCGTCGATGATGATGACGATGTAGGGCAGAGGCTGCTCCTCCGGCGACTCGAAGAGCGACGGCGCGGCCTCATCAAATAGTTTGTTGTACTGTTCAATGTTGCGCACGCTGCGCGAGGCAAGCAACTTGTAGCGCCGCTCCATCTCGCGCACCGCATTCCGCAGCGCGTTGGCCGCCAGCTTGGCCTCGGTGATGATGGGCGTGAAGAGGTGCGGGATCCCCTCGTACATCCCCAGTTCAACGCGCTTCGGGTCCACCAGGATGAGCCGCACCTGCTGCGGAGTGGTGCGGTAGAGCAGGCTCATGATCATGGCGTTGATGGCCACTGACTTGCCCGAGCCTGTGGAGCCGGCGATCAGCACATGGGGCATGGCGGCAAGGTCGGCCGTGTGCATGCGCCCGTTGATGTCCTTGCCCATGGTGATGGTGAGCTTTGACTTGGCCTTCTGAAACACATCGGCCTCCAAACACTCGCGCAGGTGGATGGTCTCGCGCTCGTGGTTCGGGACCTGGATGCCTACAGTGCTTTGCCCCGCCATGCGCTCGATCAAAATGCTCTCGGCGCGCATCGCCAGGCACAGGTCTTCGGCCAGCCCGGTCACGCGGCTGTACTTGACGCCGGCCTCGGGCTTGAACTCATATGTCGTGACCATGGGGCCGGGGTTGATGCGCACCACCTGGCCCATCACGCCAAATTCAGCGCACTTTTCGCGCAACACCTGCGCTTCCTCGCGCAGCTCCTCCTCGCGGACCATCTGCGGGCCGCTGCCCAACGCAAGCAGGTTGGTGGGCGGGAGCCTGAAGCCGCCGGCGCGCTGCGCCTTGCGCACGGTGGTGTGAATGTGCGCGTCGGCGCGCTCGTGCACGGTTATGTTCTCAATTGGCTGCACCGGCTGCGTGGTGTAAACAGGCGACGGCTGCATGGTAAAGCCCTGGCTGGGCTGTTCGGTAAAGGCCGGTGCCAATGCGGGTGCCTGGGCAAGAGCAACAGGCTGCGTCATGGGCTGCGCAAACTCCGCGGAAACGTGGGCCTCCTCATCGTCGTGCGCAAAGGCAAAGGGCAGGGGCGCGGGCGTGTCCGGGACCGGGGCGGTGTGCTGTGGCTCTTCCGCAGCCATCTCCGACTCAAATCGCAATGCGCCGGCCGGCCGCATGGTGAAGGCCGGGGGAGCGGGCGGCACCGGCTGCCCGACAATCGACGGCGTGTAGTTGTGTATCAGCTGGCGAACCACTTCCATGGGCGGTTGCGCCGCGGATGGCTCCGGTTCTCCGGCAGTGGCTGCGGATTGCACGGCCGGCGTGGTGTAATCCTCCAGCGTGCGCTCCCATACGCTGCGTCGTTCGGCGTTCACCAGGGCCAGCCGCCGCGATGAATCATACGCCGGGGTCTCAAGCAATTCATCCGCCTCGGGCTGCGCCTGCCCACGGAAGAAACGCAGCAGCCGCCCACGCTCCTTGCGCGGGGGCGAGGAAAAATCGAGTTCGCCGGAGGCGTACGCAGGCTCAGACAACCCATCCGCCAACTCATCCTCGGCGTTCAGGCTGAGGCGTTCCGCGCGTTCCTCCTGCCAGCCCTTGTAGCGCTCGTACAGATTTTTGGCTCCCTCCAGCATGGCGCGCCAGCTGAGGGCTGCGGCAAAATAGATTCCCGCAATTGTGACCAGGATTGTGGAAGCGATCGTCCAGCCATGGCCAATGAGCGCAAGCATCCACGCCACATTCAACGTCCCCACCAGGCCCCCGATGGGAAGCAGATGCATCCACAGGAGGCGGCCGGGCAGAAGTGCGCAAAGCGTGGGAAGAAAGACCATCGAGACGATGGAGCCGATGACACGCAGCGTCATGTTGCCCCCGCTCCGCGAGCGAACCCAACGCGCGCCAAGCCCGGCCAGAAGAAAACAGGGCAAAAAAGCCGAGATGCCAAAGGTTTGGAGGAGGAGGTCGGAACAATAAGCACCGAAAATACCAAGAAGATTACGCGTGACGGCAGCGCCGGCCACGGCGGTCGCGGTATTGAAGGAGGGGTCGGAGGGGCGATAACTCGCCAGCATGACAAAGAGCGTCACCCCGGCGGAGATTACCGCAAGCCCCAGCAGCACATTCAGCAGGCGGCTGCGCGTGGGCGTCAAGACAATGCGGATAGATTTCATTTGGGACGTTGATCGAAAGAGTCCCAGAGCAGCTTTTATTATCCCGTGCCCGGGGCGGGGATGCGGCTGAAAAGGAGAAGGGGGAACCTGATGTTCAACTACCCCGCGAAACCGCGTTAATTGTGGGGTTTGGTCACATATTTGCGGCTCGGCCACTCCGGCTTGCGGTGGTGCAAAAACGCGGCCACGCCTTCCTTGAAATCCTCCATCGAGCGTTGCTGCGTGTTCACGGCAATCGAGTCCTCAAGTTCCTCATCCAGACGCCGACTGGAGTGCTTGGCCAAAAGTTTTTTTACCGCCTGCATGGCCTGCGGGCTGTTCTGGAGCAGTCCTCGCGCAAGCGCGTATGCCGTGGGCAAAAGTTCCGGCTCGGCAACCACCTGCGTAATCAACCCCAGTTCCAGCGCCTCCTGCGCCTTCAATAAGCGGCCTGATAGCAGCAGGTCGCGGGTGCGCTTTTCCCCAAACTGGCGAATCATGAACGAGGCCGCAATGGCGGGCACAAATCCCACGCGCACCTCCGTGTAGCCAAACTTTGCATCCGGCGAGGCAATGGTGAAGTCGGCAATCGTGGCCAGCCCCATGCCGCCGGCGATGGCCGCGCCGTTCACGGCGGCAATCACCGGCTTGGGAAAATCGTGCAGCGCCCGCAGGACGCCCGCCATCAACTCGGAGTCGCGGCGGTGCTCCTCCACGGTGCGCCCTTCCACGCTCGCAAGCTGCTCCATGTCCAGGCCGGCGCAAAAGGCCGGGCCGGCCCCGGTTAGCACCACCACGCCACATTCGCACTCCGAGGCGGCGGCGAAGGCCTGGAGCAGCTCCCCGATGATCTCCGCGTTCAGCGCGTTGCGCTTCTCGGGGCGGTTCAGCGTGATGGTCTTCACTCCGCCCTCGGACTTTACCTGGATGAGTTTGTAATCGGGCATTGCTCGGGCTCCCGCGAAAATGAAAATGCTGCTCGCTTCAATTATCAGCCACCATGGGCCGGATTTGCGGCGCTTTCGGTGGTGCGGGCCACGCGCGTCAAAGCCCCAACTCAACTGAGCGTTTCTTCATCGCCTCAATGCAAAAGGCAATATGCTCCACAAGGTCAACGCCCAATTCCTCCGCGCCCTGGAGCACGTCCTCGCGGCTCACCCCGCGGGCGAACGCCTTGTCCTTCATCTTTTTGCGCGCGCTTGCCGCTTCAACCTCGGCAATGGACTTCGACGGTTTCACCAGCGCGCAGGCGGTCAAAAAACCCGCCAGTTCGTCGCAGGCGAACAAAACCTTGGCCAGGTGCGAGGCGCGGGCAACGCCGGTGTACTCCGCGTGCCCGAGGATGGCGGTGCGCAACTCCTCGGGCCAGCCAAGACGCTCCAATTCCCTCACTCCGACATGGGGGTGCTCATCGCGCGACGGATGGCGCTCGTAGTCAAAATCATGCAGCAGCGCGGTGGTGGAGTAGAGGTTGAGGAGCGCCTCGCGTTCCCCACCCGTAAGCGCGAGGCGGTCGGCCTCCTTTTCGGCGTAGGCAACAACACAGGCCTCGACGGCGAGGGCGTGCTTGCGCAGGCTTTCGCCCTGGGTCCATTCAGTAAGCAGTTGCCAGGCGGCGTCGCGGGAGTATGGGGTGGCCATGGAAAGAAATTTCTCCTTTTTCCAATTCACTTTATTGGCAGCCCTGGCGCAAGGGCAACAGCGGCTTCTTGAAGCGCCTTGGCTCCTTCAGGGTGGCATGGCGCGGGCAGGCTCAAAAACGGAAGAGGTAGCTCACCTTCAGGTAAATGTTCTTGCCGTCATTCATCATCGACGACCCCGTGGGCGCGAGGATCGGGTCCTGGGGATTGCAGTCCCCGCCTGTCTCACGTGTGCAGAGCGCGCGGTCGATGTTGGCAAAGTTGCCAATGTAACCAAAGTAAACTGCCGTCCCGGGGTGGGGCATGTAAGTGAGCAGGGCGTCGGCAAAGAGCGTCTTGGAATTGGCCAGGTCGGTGTACTGCGAGTCAGGCAGCGTGGAGATGTACTGGCCGATGAGATTGACCGATACGGCCTTGTTCATCTGGTAGTTCCACCGCGAGATCAACTGGTGGTTGTCGTACACCAGGGCGCCGGTATTCAGATCCGTGAAATGTGTAAAC
>JAJXXN010000110.1 GCA_021781075.1 Acidobacteriota bacterium
AACTGGTCAATCGCCGTGCGCTCATCCGGGTTGCTCATAAAGTTCACGTACCGTTTCAGGATGTCCACGTCAAATTCCAGCGTGTTCTTGATCACCGAGCGGTATTTGGCATTCTCCTCGTCGCGCAGCATCACCATGAAGGCAGAGTTGTAAACGCGGTGCATCCCGAGCGTGCGCACAAAATAGCCTTCCATCAGCCAGAACGCCTCGGCCAGCAGCAGCGTCCCGGGTACCTCCGCGGCCACGCGGTCAACAACCTCGCGCCAAAATTCATTCGGCATCGCGCGATTGAACTCGGCAACATCCATTCCATATTCCACGCGCGAAGGGATCGAACCGCTCGCACCGGGGCCGGGAAACCACAAGCGGCTGAAGTGGCGCTTGGCCAGCGTCATCGCCGCATCAAATCGGATGATGGGAAACCGCCGCGCCACCTCGAGAATCGTCTGGATCACCTGCTCCCGCACCGCCGCATTCAGGTAATCAAGCTGGGCCGTGTCGTTCCATGGAAAGCTGGTCCCGTCGTTTCCGTGGTAAATGTAACGCGTTTCACCGCTCGCGCGGTCGCGGCGGCGGAATACCACCGCTGCATCAGACTGCGTATAGTAATGGTCCTCAATCTTGATTTCCACGCGCCCGTCCTGCGAGAGGTCGGGGCCTTCAAAACTGTACGCCGGGTATGGCGACTCCCACCGGCCGATAAACCATTCCGGGTGCTCCACTACCCACGGCGAATCTATCCCCATGTGGTTGGGGACCATGTCGCTCGCCAGCCTGATTCCGTGGTGCAGCGCGCGGTCGCGCAAATTGATGTAGGCTGTCTCGCCCCCCAGCGCCTCGGCAATCCGATAATCAAACAGCGAGTACGCGCTTGCCACCGCATCCGTGTTGCCGCAAAGCTGCTTGATTGTTTTGGATGCCCGGCTGCGTTCCCAAATTCCAATGAGCCACAGCGCGTTCATCCCGCGTCGGGCGAGCGTCTCCAACTCCGCGTCGGGAATCTGGTCCAGGGTCCGGATCTCGCGCCCGTAAAACCGGCTCAACTGCGCCAGCCACACAAAGGTGCTCTTTGCAATGAGCACCGTGTTCGGCATCCATTGTGTGTCAGGTGAAAATTTTTCGTACTCGTGCGAGATCTCCGCAAAGTTGGGAATATTGCCCTCGGCCTGCGGCCCGCCGCGATGGCCGCGCCGCTCCGACGCGCTCTCGCCCGCCGCGGCATTCTCCGCCGGGGGATGAAACTGCCTCCAAATCGCCAGATCCTCCTCGCGCAAGATCTCGCCCGCGCGCCGCAGCAATTGGTCCAGCTCCTCCCGCACCAGTGGACGCCACAATTTCAAAATCAGCTCCAACTGGTCCGCAAGCGAACGCGGCGCGCCCTCAGCAGGCGCCCGCAGCAGTTCAATCAGCGTCATCGGCCGCTCATCAGGCACCTCAATCCTCGGCCGCGTCGTAAAATACTCGCCCAGCCCGGAAGTTACCAATCGGTAAACCGTCCCGCGCTCCACATCATGCTCGCGGAAAAGCTCCTCGAACGGCTCAAAGGCCGGGTTCCGGTTGGCAAGCCACAGCAGCACCATCTCCTCAAAGGCCGCCTCACGATTGCTCATGCCCGCCGTCGCGCCGCCAAGCCACTCCGCCGCGCTCAACTCTCCCGCCTGCACGCGCGACCCGGGAAACTCCTCCACAAACCGCAGCAGCAGTTTCTCAAGCCACTCCCCGCCCGCGCGCTGCTCAAACCACGCCAGCGCCCCGCGCAATGCCTCGGGGTCCAGCTCCTGGCGGTAGCGCGCAAAAAGCAAATGGCTTGCCTCGTCAATCAGCCCGATGGCATGCAGTTGGCCGGCATGAACGGCAAGCTCAGGGTGCTTGTCCGCCTCGCGCACCAGGTTCATCCGGTGCGTGAGGTCCCGGCACGCCGCCATGCTGCCCAAAATAACGTTCCCGGTAAACGAAAAAAGCGCGCCGGCAAATTCATACCGTTCACGCGCCTTCCTTCGTATGTGGAACTCCATCATCGCCACGCGCTCTCCCGCCACCATTGCCTGTTGTTCTTAATCATAATGCGGCGGAGTCGCAAATCGCCTTTGGCTGCGCGCACGCTGCCCGCTGCTTCCCGCGTCCTGTTTACCCCTCAGCCAGCCGCTGCCTCACACCCTCCACAAACTCGCCGCTGCCCAGGCCTTCTTCTTTGAGCGATTCAAGGTTGATCTCCACATTCGCCCGCGCTCCCGCCTCCGCCGCCGTCGCCAGGGCAATTGCTGTCGTCAAATCCGATGCCATGCGCGGGTTGGTCCTCTGCCGCAACTCATCGGCGCTTCGCCCAATCTCCCGCGCGGCTTCCACCACGCTCAGCGGAACCAGCGTCGCCTCCTTCAGCGCCGCCACAATTCCGGCCTTCGCCGCCGCCTCATCCGTTGCATCCTTCGCGCGCTTGTATGCGTTGCGCACCAACTCATACGATCCGGAATCGGCGTCTATCGCCGCCTTCATCGCCTCGCGCAACTCATTCATCCGCTTCATCGCCGCACCCAGCTCCGAGTCAAATTGCAGGTAGGCTTTCTTGCCGCGGCTCATCCCCGCCACCATTCCCGCCAACCCGGCAGCCATCGCCGCCGCCGCCGCGCTCGCGCTGCCGCCGCCCGGCGTCGCCGTGGGCGCAGCCAGTTGCTCAACAAACGGCTCCACACCCGCGCGCAAACCACCAACCGCCATCTGACCGCCCATCACCCCCGCAAGGCGGTTCTCAAGTATCAGCGACGAATCAAAATTCTCCACCTGCAAAAACCACTCCGCCGCATCCTCCAGCGCGCGCTTCGGAATCAACCCCACTATCTCGCTCGAAACCGGCGCCACCCCGTACCGCGCCGCCTCGCGCTTCACGAACTCAAACACCCGGTGCACCGGCGTCTGCTCAAAGTCGGTCAGGTTCATCGACACCTGCGCCATCCCCCGCACCAAAAACCCAGCACCCTTCACAAACCGGAAGCCACCGTTTGAGAACCGCACCGCCTTGGCAATCTTCTTTGCAATCTCAACGTCTGGGGTATTCAAGAACACGTTGTAGGCGACGAGGAACTTCCGCGCCCCAACCGCCGTAACCCCCGCCGTCGGATGCACCCGCGCCTCGCCAAAATCAGGCTTCCGCTCCGGCTTCACGCCAATCTCATCGCGAATGCCCTCGAACTGGCCCTTCCGCACCGACTCAAGGCCAACCCGCTCCGGCCGCGTCGCCGCTGCCTCATATAAATAGGTCGGGATTCCATACCGTGCCGCAATCTCGCGGCCAACTGCGCGCGCCATCTCCACGCAATCTTCTATCGTCATACCCTCAATGGGGATGAACGGCACAACGTCCGTCGCGCCCATCCGTGGATGCGCGCCCTGGTGCTTCGTCAGGTCGATCAGTTCGGCCGCCTTGCCCACACCGGCCAAAACCGACTCCTGCACCGCCTCCGGCTCGCCCACCAACGTAATCACACAGCGGTTGTGGTCGGCGTCCATCTCGCGGTCCAGCAACCATACCCCGTCCCGCTTCATCGCGGCCACAATCGCATCAACCTTGGCGGCATCCCGCCCCTCGCTAAAATTCGGAACGCACTCAACTAATCTCTTCATACGGCAAGAAGGATAATTGCCCGCTCTTGCATGAGGCAACTTTGTCGCTGCACCCCTTTGCCACCACCAAGCCCCGCCACTGTATCCTGCTTAACGGCAACATTTTTAGGAGCAATCATGACCGCACCCGTCATTCGCGCCCCCCGCGGCACAACTCTCCGCGCCAAAGGCTGGCAGCAGGAGGCCGTCCTTCGCTGCCTGATGAACAACCTCGACCCCGAAAATGCCGAGCGCCCCGCCGACCTCGTCGTCTACGGCGGCATTGGCCGCGCCGCCCGCAATTGGGAGAGCTACCACGCCATCGTCCGCGAGCTGGAAAACCTCTCCATGGAGCAGACGCTGCTGGTTCAATCCGGCAAGCCCGTCGCCGTCTTCCCCACCCACGAGATGGCCCCGCGCGTCATCATCGCCAACTCCAACCTCGTGGGCAAGTGGGCCACGTGGGAGCACTTCAACGAACTCGATAAAAAAGGTCTGATGATGTACGGCCAGATGACCGCCGGAAGCTGGATCTACATCGGCACGCAGGGCATCTTGCAGGGCACATTCCAAACCTTCGCCGCGCTCGCGGACAAGCACTTTGGCGGATCGCTCAAGGGCAGGCTTGTCGTCACCGGCGGCGTCGGCGGCATGGGCGGCGCACAGCCACTCAGCGTGACATTGAATGACGGCGTGGTCCTGGCCATTGATGTCGACCGCAGCCGCATCGAGCGCCGCGTGGAGAACCGCTATTGCGACCGACTCTGCGAAAGCCTCGACGAAGCCCTCGCCCTCTGCGAAGCCGCGCGCAAGGAAGGCCGCGCACTCAGTGTCGGCCTGGTCGGCAACTGCGCCGAGGTGCTGCCGGAGATTGTCCGGCGCGGCGTCCAAGTTGACGTGGTCACAGACCAGACCAGCGCCCACGACCCGCTCAACGGCTACGTCCCGCACGGAATCCCGCTCCATGCCGCGCTTGAACTGCGCAACTCCAACCCTGAAGAGTATGTCAAGCGTTCCACCGCCTCCATGGTCGTCCACGTCAACGCCATGCTAGCGCTGCAACGCGCCGGAGCCATCGCCTTCGATTACGGCAACAACATACGACGCTTTGCCTTTGACGCCGGCTGCACTGGCGCATTCAAGATTCCCGGCTTCGTCCCCGAGTACATTCGCCCGCTCTTCTGCACCGGCCAGGGACCCTTCCGTTGGGTCGCACTCTCCGGCGACCCCAAGGACATCAACCGCACCGATGAACTCGCGCTCGAGCTCTTCCCCGAAAACGAAATCCTGACCAAATGGATGCGCCTCGCCCGCGGGCGCTTTGCCTTCCAGGGCCTGCCGGCGCGCATCTGTTGGCTGGGCTACGGCGAGCGGGCGCGGATGGGCGAGGCCATCAACCACCTCGTCAAGAAGGGTGAATTGAGCGCGCCAATTGCCATGGGCCGCGACCATCTCGACACTGGCTCCGTTGCCAGCCCCTACCGCGAGACGGAAAAAATGCTTGATGGCTCTGACGCCGTTGCCGACTGGCCGATTCTGAATGCGCTGCTCAATACTTCATCGGGAGCAACCTGGGTCAGCTTCCACCACGGCGGTGGCGTCGGCATGGGCTACTCTCTCCACGCCGGCCAGGTCACGGTAGCCGACGGAACCGACCTGGCGGCAAAGAAAATTTCGCTCGTCCTAAACAACGACCCCGGACTCGGCGTGGTGCGCCATGCCGATGCGGGGTACACGCTCGCACAGCAGACTGCAAATGCGAAGGGCATCAAGATTCCGATGGGGAATCTTACCAATCAGGCTTAGGAATTGAATCGTCCTTTCTGGATTTGGAAGCTAACGCCATTCTTATGAATCGTTTTTAAAAATGATGTAAAATACATATTAGTATGTATTTTACTAAGGAGAATGTAAATGCGAGTCATTGGCGCCTCTGATCTCGCCCGCAACACTAGCTCCGTTCTTGCGCGCATTGCCGCCGGTGAAACGGTGAGCGTGATCCGCAATCGTACCGAAATTGCCCACATCATTCCCGCGCGGCGAATGATGAATGTGGCGCAGGCAATTGCCGGGCTGGCGGGCAAATTGACGGCTGCCGAAGGTGAACTCTGGTTGAAAGAGAGCCGTGATGAGTTTGTCGATGAGGTTCGAGACCCGTGGGCATAATCTTTGACACATCCATTTGGGTAGGCCTGGCCACGGGGCAGATTCAAAGTCAGGCTGTGCTCAATGCGGCAGGCGATGAGCCGGTTTATATTTCGGCCATCTCGCTCGGTGAACTGGGCTTTGGTGTTGAATCCTGCGCCGACCCTGCGACAAGAATGTTGCGGGCGCGCTACCTGCTCAGATTGAGGGAACGTCCGGTACTCGATATTACTTCCATGACCGCGGCCGCATTCGGTATGCTTGCTGCGGTCATGAAGCAATCAGGCAAGTCGCCACGCACACGGGTCAACGATTTGTGGATTGCAGCCCAGGCGCTTGAAAACGCTTTTGCAATCCTGACCTCGAATCCAAAGGATTTTTCCGGTTTGCCCGGTTTGCGCATACTCACACTCTGACAACGACAAGCATGAAAGCCATCACCAATATCGGCGAACTGGCAACACTGGCAGGCCCGGTGCGTCCGCGCGTGGGTGGCGCACTGGCTGAGATTGCGATCGTGCGCGATGCGGCAATCCTCATCGACGGCGAAAAGATTGCCGCCGTTGGACGGGCGGCGGACTTGCGCGATGAGATTCAAGGCGCCAACGAGGTGATTGACGCGCAAGGCCGCTGCGTCACCCCCGGATTCGTTGACGCGCACACGCACCTAGTTTTTGCCGGCAACCGCGCCCATGAGTTTGAGGCGCGCATCCAAGGCAAAAGCTACCAGGAGATTGCGGCCGCGGGCGGCGGGATACTGGGGACGGTTGCAAAGACGCGCGCGGCAACGGAAGATGAGTTGCTCAAAGCTGCCCGGCGGAATAGAGACTGGATGCTCAGGGCCGGCACAACCACCATCGAGGCCAAGTCCGGCTACGGTTTGAACCGCGACGCCGAACTGAAGATGCTGCGCGTCATCCGGCGATTGAATGAGGAGGGCCCGGCGCGCATCCATGCCACGCTGCTGGCCGCGCACACCGTGCCCGCGGAATTCAAGCAGCGGCGCGGCGAGTATGTGCGGTGGATCCTCGATGAGTTGATTCCCGAGGTTGAACGTGAAGGGCTGGCCGAGTACTGTGATGCCTTCTGCGACGAGCACGCCTTCACAGTCGATGAAGCGCGGCAGGTTTTGACCGCGGCGCGCGCGCATGGAATGAAGCTGCGCATCCACGCCGAGCAGTTCACCCCGGGCACAGGCGCGGCGCTGGCGGCGGAGCTTGGCGCACTGACGGCGGACCATCTCGAAGTGGTTGAGGAGGCCTCTCTCATCGCAATGCGGAATGCAGGCGTCCAGCCGGTGCTGTTGCCCGGTTCGGTCTTCGCGCTGGGGCGGCGCGAGTACCCGGCTGCGCGCAGGATGATCGAAGCCGGGCTTGCCGTGGTGGTTGCGACGGATTTCAACCCGGGCTCGTCGCCCGTTGCCTCAATGCCGTTCATTATGTCGCTGGCTTGCATCGAGATGCGCATGGCGCCGGCCGAGGCGCTGACTGCCGCAACCATCAACGCGGCATGGAGCCTCAGTTGTGGCACGCAAACAGGCTCAATTGAAGTGGGCAAGCGGGCGGATCTGCTGATTCATGAGTTCAGGGACTACCGCGAGATTGCGTATTTTGTTGCCTCGCCGGCAAGGCCGCGGGTTTTTGTGGGCGGGGAAGAATTTGTCGGCTGATTCAACTTCCGAATTTATTCCCGTGCAAAGCAATCGCCGCACCCATCCGGATGCGGCGATTTTTTTGCCTGGCTGGCGCTTCTGCCTCAGCTCTTCAAGCCCATGGCGCGGAAAATCGCCATGGCCGGGCACCAGTTGGTGAAGGACGACTGAAGCAGGTTGAGGCCGATGAAGGCGGTAAACCAGAGCCAATTCGGCGAGAAGTAGTGGGCCAGCAACAGGCTGAGCAGGATCATGAGGCCCGCCATCAGGCGAAGGGCGCGGTCAACGGTCATAAGGACTCCTTTTCAATTTCGTCCGGTTCAGTGGACGGTTTTGCGTGGATGAGGTAGTAGAGGATGGGGATGGTTGGCCAAGAGAGGAAGGTTGACGCAATGGCTCCTGCGATCAACGAGACTGCCAGGCCCTGGAAGATGGGGTCGGTGAGAATCACACTGGCGCCGACGACGACGGCCGCGGCGGTCAGCAACATGGGGCGAAAACGGATGGCGCCGGCATCAATGACCGCCTCGGCGATGGGCGCGCCCTGCGCAAGCCGAAGCTCGATGAAGTCGACGAGGATGATGGAGTTGCGCACGATGATGCCGGCGCCGGCGATGAAGCCGATCATTGATGTCGCGGTGAAGAAGGCGCCAAGAATGGCGTGCGCTGGGAGGATGCCGACCAGCGTGAGAGGAATCGGCGCCATGATGAGCAGCGGCACGAGGAAGGAACGGAACCAGCCGACAACGAGGACATAGATGAGGATGAGCACGGTTCCAAAGGCAAGCCCCAGGTCGCGGAATACCTCGATGGTGATCTGCCATTCGCCGTCCCACTTCATCGAGTAATGGTCGGTGGATTCGGGCTGCACGGAGTTGTAACGCGCCAGGGTGTAGCCGGATGGCAGCTTGAGATTGTCCAGCGCCTTGTTCATTTTGAGAATGGCGTAGACAGGGCTCTCTTCCGCCCCGGCAACGTCGCCGGTGACATACACCACGCGCTTCAGGTTCTTGTGGAAGATGCTGTGGTCGATGGTGGTGTGTTCAACCGTGACCAGCTCACGCAGCGGGACGGAGGACCCGTCTTTGCCGATCATATGAATGTTGAGCAGGCTCGCCTCAGACGAGCGATCGGCGCGTTCAAGCTCGACCCTGGCGGGAATTGCCTCGCGGGCATTCCCATCGTGCAGAAGGCCCGTCTGCATTCCCGAGTCGGCCAGCGCCACCGTGTTGGCAATGTCGGCAACGGAGATGCCGTGTTGCGCCGCCTTGGCCTCGTCAGGCCGGATGATTAGCTGCTGCTGGGGATCCTCAACATACCAGTCGGTATCAACAACGCCCGGCGTGGAGAGGAAGATGGATTTGATCTTGCGGGCAACATCGATTTGCCCGTTGGGGTCGGGCCCATAGACCTCGGCGACGAGGGTTTGGATGACGGGCGGCCCGGGCGGCACTTCACTCACCTGGATACGCGCGCCGTAGGGTGCGCCTATCTGGTCAAGCAGTGGGCGCAGGCGTTTGGCGATGGCATGGCTTTGCTCGCTGCGCTCCTTGGCCGGCAGCAGGTTGACCTGGATGTCGGCCTGGTTGGGCATTTGGCGAAGGTAGTAGTGGCGCACCAGGCCGTTGAAATTGTACGGGCCGGAAGTCCCGGTGTAGGTCTGGTAGTTGGCCACATTGGGCTGTTGCGCAATTTCATTGCCGAGGATGGAGACAACCCGCTGCGTCTCCTCAAGCGGTGTGCCATCGGGCATGTTGACAACCACCTGGATCTCGCTCTTGTTGTCAAAGGGCAGCATTTTGACGCGCACCAGGCCAAGGGGCACGAGTGCCACCGAGATGAGCAGCAGCGCAAGAACAACCGCGAAGAAGATGATTTGGTTGGAACGTGAGTTGATCAGCGGGGTCATCAGGCGGCGATACAGGCGGGTGCGCCAGTTTTCCTGCTCCGGTTCGAGGATATGTGCGCCCTCAAGGTGCTTGCCAACAAGCCGGATCGCGGCCCAGGGCGAAACAACAAAGGCTATCATCAGCGAGAAGAGCATGGCCGCGGAGGCGCCAATGGGGATGGGGCGCATATACGGGCCCATCAGGCCGCGGACAAAGGCCATCGGCAACACTGCGGCAATCACCGTAAAGGTGGCCAGAATCGTCGGGTTGCCGACCTCGGCGACTGCCTCGACTGCGACCTCGCTCATGGGGCGGCCGTGGTTCTCGGGCAGGCGGAAATGCCGCACCATGTTTTCGACGACAACGATGGCGTCATCGACCAGGATGCCGATGGAGAAGATCAGCGCGAAAAGCGTGACGCGGTTGATGGTGAAGCCAAGGAAGTAAAAAACGAAAATGGTCAGCGCCAGTGTGACAGGTATGGCCAGCAGCACCACGCCGGACTCTCGCCAACCGAGGAACAACGCAACCAACAGCGTCACCGAGAGCGTGGCGAGCAAAAGGTGCTCAAGCAGCTCGTCGGATTTGTCCTTCGCGGTTTCGCCATAATTACGCGTCGTGGTGATGTTCACGTTGTTGGGAACCGACACTCCCTGCATCTTGTGCACACGCTCGAGGACGAGGTTGGCGATGTCGGTGGCATTGGTTCCCTTGCGCTTGGCCACGGTGATGGTGACGGCTTGGTATTGCTGGAGCGCCTTGCCGCCGGACGTTGCGGCCGCGGTTCCATAAACCACATAGTTGGCGGGCTCATCCGGGCCGTCAATAATCTTGCCGGCCACGTCACGCAAATACACAGGCCGGCCGCGGTCCACTGCGACAACCACGGATTCAAGGTCTTCGCGGCGCGTGAAAAAGTTGCCCGCATCAACGCGAATCTCCTTGTTGTTTTCAGAAAAGGAGCCGGCCTGCAGGCTGGCGTTTGCCGATTGCAATGCACCCACAATCATCATGGGCGACAAATTGTAGGCGTTGAGCTTTTCCGTGCTGAGCACAACCCGCATGACGCGCGGTTGGCCGCCGATGATTCTGGTCTCGGAAACATCGGGCACCTGCTTGATGTTGTTTTCAATCTCGCCGGCGATGGTGCGCAACTGGCTGCCGTTGTAGTTGTCGCCCCAGAGGGTGAGCGAGAGGATGGGCACGTCGTCAATGGAACGCGCCTTGATGAGCGGGTGGCTGACGTTGGAGGACATCTGGTCAAAACTCGAATAGAGCTTGCTGTAGACGCGGATGAGCGCGTCCTCCTGCGGAGTATTGACCAGAAAGCGGACAATGACCAGGCTTTGGCCGGGGCTGGAGGTGGAGTAGACGTACTCGACGCCGGAAATCTGGTGGACAAGTGACTCAATCGGAATCGTGACGCGCTGCTCGACCTCGGCCGCGGAGGCGCCTGGCATGGCCGTCATGATGTCGAGCATCGGGACGATGATCTGTGGCTCCTCCTCGCGTGGGATGATGACGATGGCGAAGACGCCGAGGGCCAGCGCCGCGGCAATGATCAACGGCGTCAGCTTGGAGTTGAGAAAAGTGT
>JAJXXN010000134.1 GCA_021781075.1 Acidobacteriota bacterium
TCATTCCCCAGACCTTGTTCTTGAATCCTGAGACGGTAATCATGAAGAGATGGACAAACAGGAAGAGGACCAGCGCGATGGTGTCAAAAAAATGCAGGGTCCTCGCCGTCTGCCGGCCGCCAAGCAGGGCCACGGGGAGGGGAAACGCCGCATTGAACGCATTCGACATCGCGAGGCCTGTCCAGAGGATGAGCGGAAACAAAATAAAGACGACAAAGAGATATACGATCCTCTGCAGCGCGTTGTATGTGTCCTCATCGCTGTTGTGGCGAAACGGGTTGTGCAAAAAACCCACAAGGAGGCCCCACACGGTGCGAAGATTGCGTTCACCACGCCTGGGCACGAGGTTTCTCCTGAAATGGCCGTTCCAAATTCCGGCCAGCACATAGACCAGTGCCGTCAATCCCAGGAGCCACGCCATTTCAAAATGCAATGCCCGGCTCCAGCCGTTCTGGTCTGGCAGGGTGAAATTGTACCCGTTTGGAATGGATTCCCTGGACGTGGGGAGATGCAAATTGAACAGCGGCTTCATCATCACATTGCCGGTCTCGCCCCAATAGAACCTCGGGTGCGAGAGCACAATCTCACACCCGCTCACAAGCAAAGCGGCAAAGGAGGCCACCGTCAACCAGTGCGTGACGCGCACGACGAATGAATGCCTGGGTTTTATAGTCGGCACGGGGAAGAACCTCAATTACGGCAAAGCTTAACACAACTCTCTGTCGCTTGCGGAAAACTCCATCAGACCCTTTCCACCGCCAATGCCACGGCATTGCCGCCGCCCAGGCACAGCGACGCAATTCCTTTTTTCGCGCCGCGATGCTCCATCGCATTCAGCAACGTCACCAGCACGCGCGCGCCGCTGGCGCCGATGGGATGGCCCATTGCAACCGCACCTCCGTTCACATTGACCTTTGATGCATCGAGGCCGAGTTCGCGGATGACGGCCAGCGCCTGCACGCTGAAGGCCTCATTCAACTCGAAGAGCCCAACCTCGTCCAGCTTCCAGGCAGCCTTTGCCGCAACCTTGCGCACCGCGTCAATCGGCGCCAGGCTCATCCACTCGGGCTCCCTGCCCGCTGTCGCCTGCGCGCGAATCACAGCCAGCGGTTTGGCACCAAGCGAGTGGGCACGTTCTTCACTCGTCACCACCAACGCCGCCGCGCCGTCGCTCACCCCCGGCGCATTGCCGGCGGTGACCGAGCCGCCCTCTTTGAAGGCCGGCTTCAATTTGGCAAGAACCTCCACCGTCGTCTCCGGCCGCACGGCCTCATCGAGGGAGAAACTGCGCGGCTGCTCGCCTTTCTTTGCCGCCGGGATCTCCACCGGGAAAATCTCGTTCTTGAAGCGGCCTTCGCGTGTGGCTTCAGCGGCGCGCCTGTGGCTCTCGGCCGCAAAAGCGTCCTGTTCGGCGCGGGTGAAGCCGTATTTTTCCACCACCAGCTCCGCGCAAACGCCCATGTGGAAGCCGTTATAGACCTCCCACAAGCCGTCGTTGACCATGGAATCGATGAGTTGCCCGTTGCCCATTCTGTAACCAGTGCGGGCTTGTTGCAGCAAGTAGGGCGCATTCGACATGGATTCCATGCCGCCGGCGACAACAATCTCCGCGTTTTCTGTTTGGATTGCCTGCGCCGCAAGCGCCACGGCCTTGAGCCCCGAGCCGCAGACCTTATTGATGGTGAGCGCGGCGACCTGGTTGGCCAATCCACCGCGCAAGGCGGCCTGGCGCGCCGGGTTCTGGCCGAGGCCGGCCTGAATCACGCAACCCATGATGCATTCGTCCACCGCGGACGGCTCAACGCCCGCGCGGCGCACGGCCTCGCGCACCACCAGCGCGCCCAGTTGCGGCGCGGTGAAGCTTCCCAATGAACCCTGAAATTTCCCCATCGGCGTGCGAACCGCCGAGATGATGACTACGTTTCTCATGACCTTTTCCCATGGATAAAGTGGATTGAATTTGAAAGCCGCCGTGTTCAGCGTGCACGATAAACAGCAGTTGACCGGCGTGAAGAGTATACTTCGTCGCAATTGGATTTCCAAGCCGGCCCGGCGCCTCCACGGGATGGAGCGGGCGGCTCAACTCATCCGCTGTTCAGCCATCATCAAGGGGGCTTGTATGAACTGGTATTTGCAGGTGTGGAAAAGTTTTGGTGATTTCGCCGGCCGTTCGCGCCGGGAAGAGTACTGGATGTTTTTTCTTTTCAACGCCATTGTTCAGCTTGCACTCTTTGTCTTGATTTATGCCTTCAGCGCCGTCAACATTCAACCGCTCTCGGTGATTTCCATCCTCCTGACCGCAGCCTATTATCTCGCGGTGTTTGTTCCCTGGCTTGCGGTTTCAGTGCGCAGGCTGCATGACACCGACCGCAGCGGCTGGTGGATGCTCACCCTTCCCATCATCGCCATTCTTTTGTACTTCTACATTCTCGATGGCACACCGGGCGAGAACAGGTATGGCCCGAATCCCAAAGGCGCTTAGCCGCCATGCGTTGTCACGCGGGTAGCCACCGCCCATTTTTTTGCGCGGACCCGCTCAGATTCTTCCCGCATCGCGCAATGCGCGGATCTCCTCATCCGTGAAGACGCGCGAGCGTATCAGAAAGCGCAACCCCTCGGGGCCATCAAGCGAGAACATCCCGCCGCGGCCCGGCACCACGTCCAGTGTGAGCTGCGTGTGCTTCCAGTACTCGAACTGGCTTTTGCTCATGTAGAACGGCTCGCCATCCACTGTGCCCAACTGCACATCGGAGTCGCCGACCAAAAATTCGCCGCGCGGGTAGCACATCGGCGAGCTGCCGTCGCAGCATCCGCCGGATTGGTGGAACATCAGCTCGCCGTATTTTGCGTGCAATTTTCGCACCAGATCAATCGCCGCGTCCGTTGCCAATACCTGCACGGGAATATCGCTCATAAGAGTTCTCCGATGCGAGAACCGCCCCAGGCCTTTTGATTCGACGTGGGGCGGCTCACCGTTTTCTGCCGAGACGGCCAATGCAACCAGCCCGTGCTTGCTCCGCAGGCGCGGTGGCCGCACCGCAGTTGCTAGAAGAAGCCCAGTTTCTTTGGGCTGTAGCTGACCAGCAGATTTTTAGTCTGCTGATAATGGTCGAGCATCATGCTGTGCGTCTCGCGCCCGATGCCCGACTGCTTGTACCCTCCGAAGGCCGCATGCGCGGGATAGGCGTGGTAGCAGTTTGTCCACACGCGCCCGGCCTGGATGTTGCGCCCGAAGTTGTAGCAGATGTTCGCATCGCGGCTCCAGATGCCGGCGCCGAGGCCATAGAGTGTGTCGTTGGCGATGGAGAGCGCCTCGTTTTCATCCTTGAAGGTGGTGACGGAGACCACCGGCCCGAAGATCTCCTCCTGGAAGATGCGCATCTTGTTGTTGCCGCGGAAGACCGTCGGCTTGACGTAGTAGCCGTCCTTGAGGTCGCCCGGCAGGATTGCCCGCTCGCCGCCCTGCAAAAGCGTCGCACCTTCCTTCTTGCCAATGTCGATGTAGCTCAAAATCTTTTCGAGCTGTTCATTCGATGCCTGTGCGCCGATCATTGTCGCCGCGTCGAGCGGGTTGGCCTGCACAATGGCCTGCACGCGCTTCAGGGCGCGCTCCATGAACTTGTCGTAAATGCTTTCATGAATCAGCGCACGGCTGGGGCAGGTGCAGACCTCGCCCTGGTTCAAGGCAAACATCACAAAGCCCTCGATCGCCTTGTCGAAGAAGTCATCGTCCTCGCGGCAAACGTCGGCGAAGAAGATGTTGGGCGATTTGCCGCCGAGCTCGAGGGTCACCGGGATCAGGTTCTGGCTTGCGTATTGCATGATCAGGCGCCCGGTGGTGGTTTCGCCGGTGAAGGCGATCTTGGCGATGCGCGAGCTTGAGGCCAGCGGCTTGCCCGCTTCCAAGCCGAAGCCATTGACGATGTTGAGCACGCCGGGCGGCAGCAGGTCGCCGACCAGCTCCATCCAGACAAGAATGCTGACGGGGGTTTGTTCGGCGGGCTTGAGGATCACGCAGTTGCCCGCCGCCAGCGCGGGCGCCAGTTTCCAGGCGGCCATCAGCAGCGGAAAGTTCCAGGGAATGATTTGCCCAACGACCCCGAGCGGCTCATGGAAGTGGTAGGCGACGGTCTCGTGGTCAATCTCCGAGAGCGTCCCCTCCTGCGCGCGGATGCAACCGGCGAAGTAGCGGAAGTGGTCGATTGCCAGCGGCAGGTCGGCGGCGCGCGTCTCGCGGATGGGTTTTCCGTTGTCCCAGGTTTCAGCCTGCGCCAGCGCCTCCAGGTTGTCTTCCATCCGCTGCGCAATCTGCACCAGTATGTTGGCGCGGTGCGTGGGGCTGGTCTTGGCCCACAGGTGCCGCGCCGCATGCGCGGAGTCAAGCGCCTTTTCGATGTCCTTGGCATCCGAACGCGGGACCTCGCAGAATGGTTTTCCGGTGATGGGCGTGATGTTTTCAAAATATTGCCCATTAACCGGTTCCACCCAGGCTCCACCAATGTAATTGCCGTAGCGCTTTCTAAAGCTCACCGTCCCACTCAACTTGCCGGGATGCAATGCTGTTGTCGCCATGTCTTTTCTCCTCTCTGGCTTCGGGAATCCTGCCATCGCGCAATCGCCATCAATTGCGCAGGCCGCAATGATACACGCGTTGAGCACACATCTGGCAACACACTTTTTCTGTTTTTGCAAACCCTGCCCATGCAGTACTCTAATACCGGAAGATGATTTCCCCGATTGCGAGTGCACTTGACTCAAAGCATTGTCCAAATTGAATCGCTGACCAAGGTGTTTGACGGCAAAGACCGCGTGGTTGCGGTCGATGGCGTTGACCTTGAGTTGCATGAAGGCGAGATCTTCGGGCTGCTTGGCCCCAACGGCGCCGGCAAAACCACCACCATCGGCATGGCCACGACCCGCATTCTGCCCAGCAGTGGGCGCATCCACATCAACGGCATCGATGTGGTGAAGAACCCGGCCGAGGCCCGGCAGCGGATTGGTGTTGTGCCGCAGTTCAACACCCTCGACCGCTCATTGACGTTGTTTGAGAATCTCTACTATCACTGCCGCTACTTTGCCATGGGCCACGGCGAGGCCAAGGCGCGCAGCATTGAACTCCTGGACCAGTTCCTGTTGGCCGAGCGCAAGAATGCCTATCCCGCGCAACTCTCCGGCGGGCTGGCACAGCGGCTGCAGATTGCCCGCGCCATCGCGCACCGCCCGCGCGTGCTCTTCCTGGACGAGCCGAGCGCCGGGCTGGACCCGCAGAGCCGCCTGGCCATGTGGTCGATTGTGGAGGACCTGCACAAGGAAGGCATCACCGTGCTGTTGACCACGCATTACATGGAGGAGGCGGACAAGCTCAGCGACCGCATCGCCATCATCGACCATGGCCGGCTGCTGGCGCTTGGCTCCTCGGAGAAATTGAAATCCATCTTTGGCGTGCGCACGGTCTATGAGCTGACGCTCAAATCACTTGAGGGCATCGAGATTGCCGCCGGGCAACTGCGCGCCCAGCCCGGTGTCGAGTCTGCGGAGCCGCATGAGCACGGCCTGCGCATTGTTGCGGAAAAAACCGACGGGCTGCTGCCGCTCATTGTCGAGGCCACCAAAATGCAGGGGCTGGTTGACATGCGGATGCAGGGCGCCAACCTGGAAACTGTTTTCATCAAGCTCACCGGGAGGGACCTGCGTGATTAGCCGGAAACAATGCTTCACCTCCTTCCTCGGCCTCATGGGGCGCGACCTGCGCGTGATGCGGCGCGAGTTGATGCCCTTCCTCCTGCGCGTGGGCATGCAGCCGCTGCTGTTCCTCTTCGTCTTCACCACCGTGTTGCCGCGCGTCTCCGGCGGCAACCCGATGGGCGGCGGAAACTTTGGCCAGATACTCCTGCCGGGATTGATGGCCGTGGCCATCATGTTCACCGGCATTGCCAGCGTGGCGCTGCCGCTCTCCACCGAGTTCGGCATCACCCGCGAGATTGACGACCGGGTCATGGGGCCGATTCCCGTGTGGCTCGTGGGGGTTGAGAAACTTGTCTTCAGCGCGCTGCAGTGCATCGTGGCCGCCGCGCTGGTCATCCCAATGGCTTATTACATTCCGGCCAGGCCGGTTGTGCCGGACCTCACCCGCTGGCCGCTTTTGCTTCTTGTCCTGCTGCTGGCGAGTTTTCTCTCCAGTTCCATCGGGCTGGTGATCGGCTCCAAGGTCAACCCGAAGCAGATCGGGCTGGTCTTCTCGATTGTCCTCGTGCCCATCACGTTCCTCGGCAGCGTGTACTATCCCTGGGCACAGCTTGACTCCATGCGCGCGTTGCAGTACGCCGTGCTCATCAATCCAATCGTTTATATGTGCGAGGGGCTGCGCGCCGCCATCACGCCGGCAGTGCCCAGCATGCCGTGGTGGATCTCGGTGCCCGCGCTTGCCGCTTCGCTTTATCTGATTGGCCGCTGGGGCATCCAGTCATTCGTCAAGCGCGTCATCTCGTAAGCGGCATCCCGCTTACCTTGCCGCGGTGTTCAACTTCTCCGAGCGCGAAGAATGTTCTTACGCAATCAATCTCCACGCCGCACCCATCGTACGCAGCTGTCAAGGCATGCGGTCCCGCTGCTCGCCCTGGCGCTTGCCGGCTGTGGAGGCGCCACGCTCACCCTGCATCCCATGCTCATCATCACGCCGGGCAGCGCGCAGTTGGACACCAACTGCACCGGGTGCAACCGCGCCACCATCACCGGCCAGGTTGTGGAACAGTTTTTCGCGCGCATGAATGACGATTCCCCCGCGGAGGTGCGTTGGAGCGTCGACGGCCCGCATCCCGGCACAATCACGCAGGATGGACTTTACACACCGCCCAATTTTCTTACTGCCGACGCGGAAACTGTGGCCGTGACCGCGACCCTGCTGGGCGACCCGGCTGTCACAGCCTCGGTGCCGGTCACAATCACGCCCGGTTTTTTTGCCCCGCTCACGCCGCAGAACATTGCGCTTGCACCCGGCGCCTCCGCCACCGTCAGCGGCCAGCTTGCCGAGGCCGGCGGCAGTGCCGCATTGCACTTTGTGTTGCAACCGGAAGACGGCAGCGCGGGCAGCCTTTCCGCGCCGCGGTGCCGTCGCAGCACATTGAGCGCGACCACCTGCGCCGTCACTTACACCGCGCCGCAAAACCTCAGCGCGCCGCGGTTGGTGACACTGAGTGCAATGTTGGGCGCAGCGCGTGCGGAGGCCACCATCCTCGTCAATCCGGCGGGCATCTCAAGTTCCCCCGTCCTGCATCAGACCGGGCAACTGGCCCCAGTGCTGCTGGGTGCCACGGGTGGCAATGTACAGGATTATGAGGCCAGTGGAACGGTCATCACCGGCTGCTGCGGCGGAACGCTGGGCGCGCTGCTTGCGGACAACACTGGCAGTGAGTACTTGTTGAGCAACAACCATATCCTCGCGCTCAGCGACCAGGCGCAACTGGGTGATGCCATTGCGCAGCCGGGCCTGATCGACAATGATTGCTCTCCGGTGGGCATCAATCAGATTGCCTCGCTCACGGCTTTTGCGCCGCTGAGCAAACCGCATACAAATGTGGATGCAGCACTCGCGCTCATCACGCCCGGGGCAGTTGACCCCGCGGGAAAGATTCTGGAATTCGGCTCACGGCAACCCGACGGCACGCTCTCGGCCGCGCCACCGGGAACCAGTTCAACAGCGGGGCGCGGCGAGGCCGTCACTCCTGCGCGGTTGCCGCTTGAAGTGGCCAAAAGCGGGCGCACTACGGGATTGACCTGCGCCAATCTATCTGTTTTTGATCTTGACCTCTCGGTGGATTACTACAAGGATTGCGCCGAGTCCATTCCTTACCTTACCCGCATTTTTACCAACCAGTTTGCGGTGAGTGGCAATGGCTTTGGCGATGCAGGCGACTCCGGCGCGCTCCTCGTTGATGCCTCGGATGCCGAGCCCGTCGGCCTTTATTTCGCCGGAGGAACGGACATAACCGGCGTCAGTCATGCGGTGGCCAACCCCGCGCCTGAGGTCCTGGCGGAACTGGAGGAGCAATTGGCCGCGCAATCGGGCGTGCATAAGGCGCTGTCTTATGTCGGCGGCCCGGACCATGCGGTCAGTTGCCTTAGCTATGGGGATGCGACTGCAAATGCCGCGCAAAGCCGGCCAATTTCCGCACTGCAGGCGGGCCGCATGCATGAGGCGCTTCCGCAGGCGCGCTCGCTGGTTGATTCCCCCGGTGGTGTTTTGAGTGTCGTCACAGGCAAAAGCAACGACCAGATTGGCGATGCGGCATTCGTCTTCACTGTCGCGCCCAACCATTCAGCGCAAATTCCACAAACCATCGGCGGTGTGCGCACACAGGTCCTTGATGCGCAGGAAAAACCCTCGGGGCAGAAAAGCGCGCTAACGCTGAATGCCGCCACGGTCAATTCCGCAGTCGAGGTGAAAAAACGGGTTGCGGCGAGGTTGATGAAGTCGCACCCTGGTTTCTTCGGCATTGGTGTGGGCCAAAGCCTGGATGACCCGCGCGAACCGGCGCTTGTGGTCTTTGTCGACCGCCACCGCATTCCGCCGGAGTTGCCCGCAACCATCGAGGGCCTGCGCACGCGTTACATTTTCATGGACCGCATGCACGTCACGCGCGGCTACTTGGGCCTTGTGCAAGCCAGCCGTTGTCATAAAAATGAGGGTAATTCAGGAACCTCACTCCCTTAGTCCCTCAGTCGCCGCCTTCAGCGCGCGCGCAATCTGGGCGCCGTGGAAGCGGCCATTCTCGATAAATATCTCGTTGGTGCGCGCGCCGGCCACAATCACACCCGCCAGGTAAATGCCCTTGACGTTGCTTTCAAGCGTTTCCGGGTTGCAGGCCGGAAGCCTGTCTTCGCCCTCGCTGCGAATGCCCAGGGCGGAGAGAAAATCAAAGTCCGGGTGATAGCCGGTCATGGCAAAGACAAAATCGTTTTTCAACTCGATACGGCCCTCTGGCGTTTCCACCTGCACGGTGTCGGGCGTAATCGCAACCACGTTGGAATTGAAGAGGGCGCGAATCTCCCCATTTTTGATGCGGTTCTCAATGTCCGGCTTGATCCAGTACTTCACATGGGGGTGGATTTCGCCTTCGCGCACGATGAGCGTGACGCGCGCGCCATGGCGCCACAACTCGAGCGCGGCAATGGCGGCGGAGTTCTTGGCGCCAATGACAACCACGTCGGTGTCGTAGTACGGGTGCGGGGCGTCGTAGTAGTGATGGACCTTTGAGAGTTCCTCGCCCGGGATGCGCAACAGGTTTGGCAGGTCATAGTATCCGGTTGCCACAATCAGTTTCCTGGAGCGCAACCCACCCTCGCGGCCATATCGGTCCCTGGTCTGCGCCTGGAAGTCACCATCCACGCCCGTCACCCGCACCACGCGATGGTACTGCCGAATGTCCAACTCGTAGTGCGCCGCCACCTGGCGGTAATATTCCAGCGCCTCATCGCGCGTAGGCTTCTGGTTGGGGCTGGGGAAGGGAATGGCCCCGATCTCAAGCAACTCCGGCGTGGTGAAGAACACCATGTTCGACGGGTAGTGAAAAAGTGAATTGCATACGCAGCCTTTTTCAACCAGCACCACATCAAAGCCTGCCTTTTGCGCGTCGATGGCGCATGCCAGCCCGGTTGGCCCCGCTCCAATCACCAGCACGTCATGCGCCGCCTGCTTCACACCCGATCCATCCACGCGCAAGTTTGTCATGGAAACAGCATAGGCCATTCCCCCCCAGCCGGCATGAATCTCTCAAGAGGGGGTATTGCCTTCAAGGTGTAATTCATCCCTGTGGCCTGGCTGGAAGGAACCTTCATGCACCGGATCCATTACTGTATATTGTTCGCAGGCGCGATGCGCCAGTTTCCGAGCGCGTGGTCAGGAGTAAAAAAAGAATGGTTTCTATTGCGGGGCATAGCGCGAATAAAATTCACCCCTTGACCTCTTTACGATTTTTTGCTGCGCAACTGGTGGTCTTTTATCACACCTTGTATGTGGTATTCCCGGGATTCCACGGCCTTGGTTTCGTCGCTGCAACGGTAAGATTGGGGTATGTATCAGTCAGTTTTTTCTTTTTTCTCTCGGGATACATTCTGTCGGTTGTTTACCTTCACGAAAGTAACGGGATCGACAGGCACAAATTCTGGGTATCGCGCTTTGCCCGCATTTATCCTCTTTTCTACATCACATTGGTTCTTGATACGCCCATACTGCTCATGCAGCGCGTCGCCAGCTATGGTTTGAGGATGGGGCTTGGGAAAACCGCCATTACCTTTGCCGCTAACACGGTGATGCTGCAAGCGTGGGTTCCGATTTTCAGGGGCATTGACAATCCCAACTGGTCCTTATCCGTTGAAACATTTTTTTACCTGCTTTTCCCGTTCATAGGCGTCATTCTGTGGAGGCAGAAGAGTTCACGGCTATGGCTTTTCGCACTGTTCCTTTATTTCGGCAGTCAGGCTCTGATCTGGTATGCAACCCTGTATTTCAGTCCACAAAAGATCTCCAGCTTGCCGTTACTTCATCTGTGCACTTTTGCATTGGGTATTTTATTGGCGCGGAGTCAAGCTGAAAAGCGTGCGCGGCTAAACGCCAAGCCCATGCCTTCATGGCGTCCGTATGTGGTTTTGGCGTTTGGCGTGGTGGCGTTTGTAGGGGTCGTCTATAATCCGCATGCCATCCCTGAAATTTATTTGTCTGATGGCTTGCTGGCGCCAATCTTCGCCTGTGTAATTTGGTATTTCTCCAGCGTGGATACATGGCTCACGCGCTTATTCAGCCTGCCGTTGCTGGTCCTATTGGGCGAAGCCAGCTACGGGCTTTATTTGATCCACATTCCTGTCTGGCAT
>JAJXXN010000271.1 GCA_021781075.1 Acidobacteriota bacterium
CCAGCACCCGCACATGCTGCGGGTTGTTGCGGAACTTGACGACGTAGATCTCACCGTCGGAGGCCAGCATCAAATGCCCCTGCGCCCCGCCCCGCATGCGCCGAATCTGCTGTATGGCCTGTACCGCCAAGTCACGCCCCCGGTCTGCTTCTGGCTTCGTGACTGTTATATCAAACTGATGGCCGGTAATACATTTTCTCCTTCACACGAAAGGTCATTGTATTGGAATCACTCGCGGGTTCCGCCCATCATGCTGCATCTATACACCCGGTGCAATCAGCCGCTCTCTCGCCGCCAGCCCGAGCGCCATCGCCATCACCAGGTCATCATGGCACCCGGGGCGCGCCTCCGCCCTCCCCTCGGCATTCCTCACAAAACTCCTGCACTCGCCCAGCAGCCTCCGCGAGTGGAAGATCTCCGGCCGCTCCACCAGCGCCGCACCCAGCCGCCCCAGCATCTGCGGACGGCTCACGCTCGTCGTCAGCCAGCCCGCCTGCGCGCCATCCATATATATGCGCCCGTAGCGGCAGACGCTCTCCAGGTACGCCAACAACCCGCTTCCATGATTGTTCCGCTCCACCGCCAGCCATGCCTCGTTGTACTCGCGCGCCAACGCGGTCAACACCTCCGCCAGCTCGAGGCCCCCAACGTGCTCCCGCAGCTCCGCGCACTGCAAACCGGTCTCCATCTCCAAAACTTGCGCCGCCGAGTAGTCCCCCCCGCATCCGCCTCCCGCCGGGTCCACCGCCACCAGATAGCTTCGGCCCGCAACCGGAGGCAGCCAGACCTCCAACGCCCCATTCCTGCGCGCCTCCGCCGCCCCTGGCGCGCTCAACAAACGGGCCTCCACCACACTCATCTCAAATACCGGCTCCCCACTCACCAGAAAACAGCTCTCCGCATCCTCGGCATACTCCTGCCGCATCACTCCCTTAAAATTCGCCTGCAATCTCCTCCTGTACCCGATCTGCTCCAAATCCAGCCCGGCGCGCTCAATGAGCCGGCGCTCCTCCTCCGTCAAACCCGCACCTTCCACCGCCTCCGCACGGTAGCCCTTCTCCAGCCACCACGGAAAAAAATGCCGGATCATCCCCGCTCCCGCGCGCCTGCCAATTTTCACCTGTGGCGTGTCAAAGCAATCCTCCGCCTTCTGCCACTCCTCATAAAAACAGCCGCCCACGCCCTGCGGCGTCGATTCAATCACCAGCTCCGCCTCGGGTGTCATCGCAGCGCGCAGCCCCGCCAGTGTCTCCGCGGCATCGCCCGGCCACCGCGCCAGCTCCGAGCAGTGCAGGTTCTGCACCGTCAACCCCCGCCCGGCATTCCTGTCCCCTGCCGTCACCACGCGGTACTGCGCGTCAATTTCAGGAAATACAATCTGCCGCACATTGGCCCTCGAGGTCCTCAGCACACCCTCCCGCAGCCCCTCCGGCAGCCAGTCCAAAAAACGGTGCACAATCCTGAAGATCTCCTCGGCCGCCTCCTGCGAGTGCGCCACCTCCAGCGTCAGCGTGCCGGGTTGCGTGATCGTCTTCAGAAAAAAACGCGCCGCCACCCAGGTCGTCAGCCCCATCTGCCGCGCCTTCAACACAATATTGCTTCGGCCGCGCCGCTCTTCAAACAATTGCTGCACTCGATTCGGCCGCAGCGCAACCGTGCGTCCGGATTTGCCGCGCACGCGCAACAGCTCCTCCGCCAGCGCCATCGCCACCGTCCGCCCCTTCAAACTTGCAGGCCGGTAATCAAGGATTTTCCCAAATCGCTCCAGCTCCTCCGCATCCACTTCCTCTGGCAACCCGATCAGTATTCTTTCCACACCCATCCCCACTCCCCCGCCCGAAAACAAAAAAAGCCCACCCCCGGCCAAAGCCAGCGGTGGGCTCTCCACATACAACTTCGTCCGACCAGCCAAAGAACTGATCTCTGTTCCCTGACATCTGTCTTTAAATCCCCGAACAGGTGTAGTTGATGACGTAGTAGCTCGACGCCGCCAGCGCCGTGCTCACATTCAACGTCTGCACCGTGTAACTCTGGTTGGTCGGGTAGTTGGTTGTCACCTGCGCGCCATTCGGCACATAGGCGCTGGTCGCCGGGTTCACCTGATATGTGCAGCTCGGATACTTCGCATGGGTGAGCGTGTCGGTCACCGTCAGCAATGCGCCCGTGCTCGGGCTGGTGCCAGTTTGCAGATTGATCGTCCCGCCATTCCAGCCGCAGGTCGTGTTTGCGGCACAGGCAAGCGTCGGGCCGCTCCCCGCCGCAGAGCCTGCCGCCAACGCCAGGCTCGACAGGTTGCCTCGGCCTGTTGCCAGCACCGCGCCAGAAGCTGTCACCGTATAAACACTCGCCCCGCCGTTGACATGGAAGTCGAGGAAGTTCCCCGCAAAGCCGCTCGCCGCATTGCAGCCGAACCATGTCCCACTCGTGCTCCATGTTGTTACCGCTGTTGCGCCGTTGCCGCATATCATATATGGCACCGTTGACGCACCAGTTCCACCTGTAAAGATATTTCCATTGAACGCTACCACATAGCCATTAGCACCTTGAGGCGCATAAAACGCGTTACCACCTGACCTCCATTGTTGCGCATATGTAAAATAGTTCGAAAAATTCACGCCGGCAATCTCAACATTTCCGCCTGCGCTATTGCGCCAATAAAGTCCTG
>JAJXXN010000176.1 GCA_021781075.1 Acidobacteriota bacterium
TGAAATGCGCAAGGAGGCCGAGCTCTTTCCCAACGACTATCTTGCCAATTTCATGATGGGCTTTATGCTCAGCGAAGGCAGGCATTACAGTGAAGCCGCCAGGTACCTTGATAAGGCATCAAAAATCGATCCCTCATCGCCCGACCCCTTCCTCTACGAGGGCATGAACGCTTTTCTCTCCGACGACTGGGCAACAGCGGAGCCGCTTCTGCGCAAGGCGGTGGAGCTGACAGGCAAGGATGAGTCGCGCGCCAATTTTCAAATTCGACGCGCCTATGTGGATCTGGCCCGCATTGATGGCAAAAAAGGCAATGCGGAGGAGGCCAGGTACTTTGCCCAGAAGGGCCGTGAGCTGCAAAATAAAACCCTCGAGGAAAGCCAGCAGCGCATCAGCGCCATGATGCTCAATGGCGGAACTGGCTCCGCCGCCGCTGTTGTCCCCTTGAGCCGCGAGCAGGAGGCTACTTCGCTGCCGGCGACGAGCAGGGAGGAACTGCTGAAAAAACTGAGCCCCGCGGAGCGCCATGACCTCCAAGCCCGCGAAAAAGCCCTGCATTCCGTCCTGGCCCTTGCCTACAACGACATGGCAACTGCATTTGCCATGGCGCAAGATTACGAGAAGGCCGAATTGCTCTACACAAAGGCCGAGTCATGGGACCCGTCGCTCGACGGCCTCGAAAAAAATCTTGGCCTCTCCGCATTCCGCGCAAAGGATTACCCCGCCGCCGCCAAGGCGCTCTCACTGGCCTTGAACACAACTCCAAACTCCGATGCGTTGCGCGCCATGCTCGGCCTCAGTTACTTCGCCATGGACCAGTATTCCTTTGCCATTGATGACTTTGCCCCGCTGGGCGACAAGGGCATGAAGGATGGCGAAGTGGGCTATGCCTGGGCGGCATCACTCACGCACTTGAGTGACATGAAGCAGGCCACTGAGGTGCTCACCGCCTACCTTTCCCTGCCCCGCCCCGATGATGCGCTTCTATTGTCAGGACTGCTGTGGGTGGAGATTGGCGAATACGAAAAGGCGATAGCAACATTCGAGCAGGCAATCGCCCACGATGCGCTCCTGCCAAAAGCCCATTTCGATGAGGGGCTCGCCTACATCCACTGGGGCAAATGGTCCGATGCCGAAAAGGCATTTCAGGCGGAACTCGCCTTGCGCCCGGGCGACCCCGACGCAAAATACCATCTCGGCTTTGTTTACCTGCAAGAATCAAAGACCGACGCCGCCCTCGCCCTCTTTCAGGATGTCATCGATGCGCACCCGAAATACGCCAATGCGCAATACCAAATCGGCAAAATCTATCTGGACCGCAATGATCTGGCCCGGGCGGTTGACCATCTGCAAAGCGCCGCCGACCTCACCCCGGACAAGCCTTACATCCACTATCAACTCCAGGCCGCCTACCGCAAGCTCGGGCGCGCCGATGACGCTGACAGGGAACTGGCAATTTACAAGGAAATGAAGGCAAAATCACGCGAACAAGTCTCGGAGCAGCTACAACAAATCCAACACCAATAAAGGAACACAACCTTGCGGATGATGCAAAGACAACCCGGGCTGATATTGCTGTATGCGCTTCTAGCGCTTTCCACCGCGCACCTGCGCGCGCAGGGCATGGGCAGCGGCCCCGCATTGCCGCCCCCGCCCGGCGGAAAAAACATCAAATGCTCCGGCCGGCCCATTCCGCAGTTGGAGGACGTGACACAAAAGGCAGGCATCACCTTCAAGCACGACACCGATGAATCGAAAAAATTCATCATGGAATCCATGAGCGGCGGCGTCCTCCTCATTGATTATGACCGCGATGGATGGCCGGATATTTATTTCACCAACGCACCCAGCGTCAAGGACGCGCTCAAAGGCCTGCGCCCTCTCGGCGCGCTCTACCATAACAACCACGATGGGACCTTCACCGATGTCACCGTGAAAGCCGGCCTCAACACCCCATGCCTCGCCATGGGTGGCGCCGTCGGCGACATCAACAATGATGGCTGGCCAGATCTCTATATCACCTGCCTCGGCGGCAATGTCCTTTACAAAAACAATGGCGATGGCACCTTCACCGACATCACCGCGCAGGCGGGCGTGAAGGACGGACGCTGGTCGATGGGCGCATCATTCGGTGACTACGACGGCGACGGCTTCGCGGACTTGATTGTCAGCAACTATGTTGACTTCCATTTGAACGACCTGCCGGAGTTCGGATCCGCCTCCTACTGCAAATATCGCGGCATCGATGTGCAATGCGGCCCGCGCGGGCTGCGCGGCGCCGGCGACGCGCTCTTCCACAACAACGGCAATGGAACGTTTACCGAAGTTGCAAAATCCGCCGGTGTCGACGACCCCGACGGCTATTATGGGCTGGGTGTGGTATTCATCGACCTCAACAATACCGGCCGCCCCGACATTTACATGGCCAATGACTCAACGCCCAAGTATCTTTACAAAAACCTCGGCAACGGAAAATTTGAGGACATCGGCCTGCAATCGGGCACCGCCGTCAGCGAGGATGGCTCCGAGCAGGCTTCCATGGGGCTTGCCATCGGCGATTACAACCACTCCGGCCTGCCTTCGCTTTTTGTCACCAACTTCACCGACGAGAATGACCTGCTCTATCGCAATGACGGCGACTGGAACTTCAAGGAGTCCTCATTCAAGGCTGGTGTTGCCCTGCCCTCGCTCCCCTGGGTCAAATGGGGCGATGCATTCGTTGATCTCGACAACGATGGTTGGCTCGACCTGATTATCGGAACCGGCCACGTTTACCCGCAGGTTGATTCGCTGCCCTCGGGCGGTGGCTACCGCCAGCCAAAGCTGCTGCACATGAATGTTGGCGATGGTGAGTTTTGCGACGCCAGCGACCAGGCCGGCCCCGCGCTCATGCAAAAAGGTGTCACACGCGGGCTGGTGGTGGGCGACTTGTTCAACGACGGAAACATGGACGTGGTCATTGAAGACCTCGATGGAGCCCCGATGGTCCTGCGCAATCACGGCGTACCGGGCCGACACTGGGTGAGCTTTGAACTGGATGGCACCAGGAGCAATCGCCTCGCCCTGAATGCACGTCTGATATTGACCGCCGGTGGCATGACGCAATCCAGCCAAATCTTCAGCGGAGGAAGCTACCTCTCGCAAAATGACCTGCGCGTCCACTTTGGACTTGGCGCGGCCACCAAGATCGACAAGCTCACGGTGCTCTGGCCCTCCGGTCAAAAGGAGGAGTTCACCAACCTGGCGGTGGACAAATTCTATAACCTGCTTGAGGGCAAGGGCATCGTGGACCCAGCCAAGGCGCGCCCCACGCCCGTCAAGCATCCCTGATTAATTCTGCTTGCTCGCGGCTTCGTTCAGGTCGCTGAACAATTTGCGTTCGCGCTCCGCATCCTCGGGGCGCTTGGCTCGTGTGTAAGCCTTGGCCAGGTTGAAATGAATCTCCGGGCTTGCCGGGCTTGACTTCTCCGCGGTTTCCAGCTCGCGCAGTGCGCCGCTCGTGTCGCCCGACTCAAGCAGCGCGCGGCCCAGAAGATAATGGCCCTCCGCGGACTGCGCATCCACTTGCAACGCCTTGCGTGCCCAGTCAGCCGCGCTGGCGCCATCCTTGCTGCGCAATGCAATCGACGCAAGCCGCAACAGCGGAAGTTCGTTCCCTTTTGAAATCTCCGCCTCCGCCTTCATCTCCGCCTCCGCCTTGCTGAACTCTGAAAGCGCAATCAAGGCGGTACCATAGGCGTAATGCAGCCAAGGAACCCGCGGATTGGCTGCGATCAATGCATCAAAGAGTGGAATTGCATGGTCGTAATCGCTGGCGCCTAGCATGGCCGCGATCTTGCCCGCTGCTTGAACCAACCCACGGTCCTTAGCGGCCACCGCATCGGGAAACTGCGCGCGCCGCAGCAATGCAAGCCCCAGCGCGAACTCCACCTGGGCTGAGAGTTCATTCTTGTGCTGCGACAGCGTGAAAAGCACATCCGTCGCCTGTTCAAATTTTCCCGCATGTATTAGAAGAATCGAATAGGTGTAGCGCGCCTCACGAATCTCATCCTCAGTTGCCTTCAGTCCCAATCCCGCGCCCCGGTCCAGATGGATCAGCGCGCTTGGGTAATCCTGCTCGCGGAATTCGCACAAGCCAAGCATCGCCCATGCCGTGCCATCCTCAGGATGCTTGGCCACCCATCGCTTCAAGTCCTCTGCCGCCGCCTTGTCCTTGCCCGTCGCATAATCCTGCCGCGCCTGGTTCCAATTAGCATCCGCATCGCTCGTGCTGTCCACCGCAAACAACCGGCGCATCACAGTCGGCTCATTCGCAGCACTGTTCTTCTTTCGCGCTTGCAGGGTGGGAATCTCCGGGTGCTCCCTGGCCAGCTCCGCCAGCCGCTCTCGGCCATGCTCGCTGTCAAGCAGTGCCGCACCCACCTCCTGCACCAGTGCCTCGCGCGTGGGGTCAAGCTCCGCGGGCAAAAGCGGAGCCTCGATTCCGGCCAGCCCCAGTGCAATTTTGATTTGCGCATTTGGCTGCCCGGCGGAGAATTCACTCAACAGTAGCTCTTGTGCAGCCTTGAATTCACCCGAACGGGTGCGCAAAAGCGCGAGGTGGTAATCGGCCACCCGTGCAATCTCCTCATCCTCTTTCACCCCCAGGGTATGCGCTTTTTCCAGGTCCTTTAAAGCCTCGTCGTAGAGGTGCAACTCAAATTGTGACAACCCAAGCACAGCCCACGCCGCGCCCATCTGCGGGGCAAAGCGCACCACGCGCGTAAAATCGCCTGCGGCGCTCTCATACTCGCCGGCCTGATACTCAAGCATTCCCAGGTTCCAGCGGCCTTCCTTCCACTCCGGCCTCGCGGCCAGCACGTTGCGAAAGTCGCTCATTGCCTGCGCCGCGTGGCCTGCCTCAGCCTCATCCAACGCCTGCTGGGCAAGTTGGTCCAGGGCAGCCGGGGTGTTTGCGGTTTGTTGCGCCTGCCACAAAGGCATGCACAAAACCATGGCCGTTGCGTAGGCGACGCCCCTGAAAAACCGGTTCAACTCAAAATTCATTGTTTGACACTGTCCTCGGTCAACAGCAATTATATCTAGTTGAAAGTCATTTCAGCCCTTGCCGAGACTACAACCCATTTCAGCTCTCACACGTCGCGAGCTTTTGCGAGCCTTCGCTGTTGCCGCGGCAGGGCCAATTGCCATGCCAGGCCTGCTGCGCGCCAACGCCTCACTCGCACTTGCAGTCTTTGAAGAGGTACCTCCCGAACTCAGTGGCATCCACTGGGTCCACGACGCCGCCCGCTCGCCGGAAAAATACCTGCCTGAAAGCAGCGGCGCCGGTTGCGCCTTTCTCGACTTCGATCAGGACGGCTGGATGGATATTTACCTCGTCAACAGCGGCCCGGCCAATTTCTTCAAGCCGCAAAAACCCATCCGCAACGCGCTCTACAAAAACAACCGCGACGGCACATTCACCGATGTCACTGAAAAAGCCGGCGTCCCGGGCACTGCCTACGGCATGGGTGTGGCCGTCGGTGATTACAACGGCGACGGCTTTCCAGACCTCTACGTCACCCAATGCGGGCGCAATGTGCTCTATCGCAACAACGGCAACGGAACCTTCACCGACGTCACCGACCAGGCAGGTGTCGCCGCCGCCGGTTGGTCCACTAGTGCTGTCTGGTTCGACTATGACAATGACGGCCGCCTAGACCTCTTTGTCTGCCAGTTCTCGGAGTTCGACCTCAACCGCGGCTGCGACAAAGACGTGAACGGCATTCGCCATTACTGCATTCCGAAGATCTTCAACCCCGAGCCGAGCTGGCTCTTCCACAACAACGGCGACGGCACATTCACTGACGTCAGCCACAAGCTCGGCATCGCGCGCCATCTCGGAAAATCCTGGGGGGTGGTGGCCGCCGACTTCAACAACGACGGCCGCATGGACCTCTTTGTCTCCAATGACACCGTGCCCAATTTTCTCCTCATCAACAAGGGCGACCACTTCGAGGAGATGGGCCTCGCCGCCGACGTCGCCTACTCCGCCGATGGCCGCGCGCGCTCCGGCATGGGCGTCGATGCTGCCGATTACGACAACGACGGCCTGGTTGATATCTTCCTCGGAAACATCGATGAGGAGTTCTTCTCCCTCTACCACAACAACGGCGACGGCACCTTCGACGACCTCTCCATCACCAGCGGCATGGGCATGAGCACACGCTGGATGAGCGGCTGGGGCTTGAAGTTCATCGACTATGACAACGACGGCGACCTCGACCTATTCGCCGTCAGCGGTTTCCCGGATGACCTTCTCGACTCCGCCTCCAACGCCATCCAGTGGCGCCAGCCCTTCCTGCTATTCCACCAGCAGGGCGGCAGGTTCCACGATGTCAGCCTCGCCAGTGGCCCGGTTTTTGCCAAAAAATTCCCCGCGCGCGGCCTGGCTTCCGGCGACTTCAACAATGATGGCGGCATTGACCTGCTGGTGCTGAACAACAATGAAGCGCCGGTGCTACTCCGCAATAACGTCGGCAGGCTCAACAACTGGCTTGGCATCAGACTGGTAGGAAAAAAATGCAACCCCGACGCGGTTGGCGCGCGCGTCACTTATCAGGCCGCAGACCTCAAACGCATCCGCTTCAAGGTCGGCGGCGGCAGCTTTCTTTCAGCCCACGACCCGCGCATGGTTCTCGGCATAGGACAACGCCCCAAAATCGACTCCCTCGAAATCCTCTGGCCCCAGCCTTCCGGCCAAACCGAGCGCTTCACCGACCTGCCCATCAATCGCTACATCACAATTGTTGAAGGCACTGGCAAATGGAGTTGATCCCTGCGTGCTAGGCCGTCGCCACAGGCCCTGTGGATTTGCGAACCACCAGCTCCGGCTTGATCTCAATCTGCTCCGGCGCCATCTCCGGGTTCTGAATCAAATCCATGATCTTGGTGGCCGCCATCCTGCCCATGGCCGCCAGCGGCTGCCGAATGGTCGTCAACGTCGGCTCGATCATGCTGGCCGCCAGCACGTCATCAAATCCCATGATCGAAACCTGCCCCGGGATCTCATACTTGTGGTCCCGCAGGCAACGCAACGCGCCAATTGCAGTCATGTCGTTGAACGCCATCAGCGCCGTGAACTTCCTCTTCCGCGCAAGCAGCTTTTCACACGCCATGTACCCCTCTTGTACAGGGTTGAGGCCGTTGTCCACCCGCTCCAATTGGACTTGCAGCTCATGCTCCATGTTGATGCCATACTGCTGCGCCATCTCCATCGTTGCCTTCCACCGCGCCTCCGTGTCGCTCGAATTCTGGTGCCCGCGGAAAAATGCAATATCCCGGTGTCCCAATCCATGCAAATGGTCGATCGATAGCTGGATGCCATGCCGGTTGTCCACCAGGATCCGCGTGTACGATGCGCCACTCCCCGAGGGGCCGATGGTTACTATCGGCAAATGTGTCGTCCGCTCCACCGGCGTGTTGATGAGGATGAATCCCTCAGCCCCGCGCGCCGTGAATTCATCCATTCGCTTGACAATGCGCTCACTGTTCCAATGATGGCTCGATACAAAATAAAGATAATCCTTTTCGTTCAATGTCAGTTCGATGCCATTCAATATCTCAGAGTCATACCCCTCCGCCAGGTCTGGGCTCATGATCCCAACCATGAAGCTGCGCTTGTTGTTCAGCATCCGCGCAAAATAATTCGGACGGTAGCCCATCTTCTTTGCCGCCAGCAAAATCCGCTCGCGCGTTTGCGGCGCCAGGCCTTGCGCAACAGGGGAATTGTTTAAAACCAGGGAGACTGTGGAACGTGACAGGCCCAGGTACGCAGCCAGATCCTTCAGGCTGACCGGCCTGTTGGCCTGTAACTCAGGCGGAGCAGCCGGGGCGGAATTTTTCGGTTTGCGCGGCATATCCTACCTCAAAATCGTAAACACCCGACAATCATACATCCCCAAGACAACATATGCACATAATTAAACCGGTATTAAAACTAGTATTAGTGAATAATCAAAAACTGGTTTTCCACTTCTCTTCCAATTCTTAAATTGCTTTCTCAAGCTTTCAGGTGATTTGACATATAGAGTTGATAATAAATGTCTTATATTGTACTAACCGCTTCTGACTCACTCGCCAAAATGCCATCAGAATCCTTGTCGCAACATCCTCAAGTTTTAATTGGTGATTTTTGTCCTCGAGGCAGATTCAATTATCCGCCCGTTGCAAGAACAAGATTTGAGCAAACGATTTGATTTCTGTATGAATACTGCTGTTTATAATTTTGATGGTGCCGAAGAAGGGACTCGAACCCCCACACCCTTGCGAGTACTTGGACCTGAACCAAGCGCGTCTGCCAATTCCGCCACTTCGGCACGGGATTGCTATAAGGCAGCAACTTCAAGTCTCGCAAATTGCCCGCATAGTGTCAAATTAAGGATGAAGCGCGGCCTCAATGCTCTGTTTTTGGTGCAAGTATCAGGCGCAACGCCCCCACCAATTCCACGCAAGACACCTGCTCCAGGCTCTCAATCAGGTAATGTGCAGCGCCGAGTGCATCAATTGGATGCGAGAAAGTGGTTGCAACCACCGTGCATCCGGCAGCGCGGCCAGCTTTTGTGCCGGACTCCGCATCCTCGAACACCACGCACTCGCCCGGCGCAAAACCCAGCAACCGGGCGCCGGCCAGGTAGGGCGCAGGGTTTGGTTTGCCTTCGGCCACATCATCGGCTGATATAAATCGCGCGGGCGGCGTGATGCCGGCTAATTCCATGCGTACACGTGCCAGCCGTGGTGTTGCGCTGGTCACAACCGTCCACTGTTGCGTCGGCAGGGCGCGCAATAGCGCATGCACTCCGGGCAAAACTGAAAGCCCCTCCGTGTCGTCGATCTCAATCTGCTCAATGAGTGCAAGCTCCTGCCGCGGGTCAAGATCGGGTCGCAGACGCGCGACCGTTTCAATGGCGCGTACTCCGTGGGCAATGCGGCATGCATATTCCGGGTCAATGCCGCGCATTCCGGCCCATTTGCTCCAACTCCGCTCCACCGAGCCCATGGACGAAACCAGAATCCCATCCATGTCAAAAAGCACACCACGGCACAGGATCTCAACCGGCTCGCGGATTGGCTGCAAGGGCATCTTCCAATTTTACTGTTTTGCGTTGATGATCATTTTGGCAGGGGTGCTGAGTGTGATGGTGGCATTGACACTGTGCATCGCGGAATTGGATTCCAGTTGATTTTCGCCGAGCCGGAGTGAGCCGCCGCTGATTTGCGCCTCGCCGCTCCATGCATCAAAATGAGCAAAGTTCTTCGCCATCACGGCGGGAATTTGCGATGCAGGCGCGCTGATGGAGCCATGCTTCCAGTCGAAATGCAGTGTCCCCGTGGCCGAGCTGGTCAGCTCGTCGCCGGTATAGCCGCCGAGTGTCAGCTTGCCGCTGGCGCTCGCTGATGCTCCGCCCCAGCTTTGGCCGAACAACGAGCCGACTTCAGCGGGCTTCAACGCGTTCAATTGAAAGTCCAAGCTGTAAACCGGCTTGCCATTCTCATAATCGTAAGTGCCGGTCAAATGCGCTGTGCCACCCAGCAGTTGAGCATCCAGGCTTTCAATTGTGGCATGCGTCCCCTTGAGCCGCAGCTTCATATGCGGGGCGGTGAAGTTCACTTTCTCAATGCTCATGCTTGCTGCTTGAATGCTGCCTTCAAGCTCCGGCCAGGGCTGTTGCGGGTTGGGTTTCAATTTTTCAAGCAGCTTTGCAATCAGCGTCTGCTTTTTGTCACCGCCCAGAAAAGCCGCTTCCGCCGCCGCCGCATCCAGATGCTCAAAGCTCAGCGTGAATTGCGCCGGCGAACTTTTCAGGCATGGCTCGATGCATGTCGGGAACTCCGCGGTTGCGCTCCCCGTGAGCGGCCCATAGGTGAAATTCACGTCGTCCCAGGCAAAACCTTTTGCATCAAATCGCAGAATTGCCGAGGCAATTTCCACCGGGCTGAGCAGGAGCGGGGTTGAAAACGTAGCATTGCGCAACGTGGCAGTGCCGCTGAAATGGTCGGCATCCGTGGCAAACCCGGCAATCCACGGGCCATTGAGCTCGAGATCGGCGTTGAGCGTGCCACCTTGAATTACAGGGAGTTTGCGCTCATCTTCCAAGCCGAGAGCGATGACCAGATTCCGAGCTTTTTCCGTTGCCGCCGGGGCATAAAGATGTATGCGATAGGCGGTCCGCTCCAGATGTACATCCGTCTGCAGCGGCGCGGGCGCACCCACTGAAAACGGCACCTTGGCTTCCAGTGCTTGCGGCGCATTGGGCGCTGAGGCGACCGGGTGCAGCTCAATTTTGCCGAATTTCATGGGCTCTTTCAGCGCGCCACCTGTCAATTCAAGGCCGTCGATTGTTAGTGAGCCTGTCAGCGGCTCTGGCGATGAAGTGTGTGCTTTTGCAGCGCGGATATTTTTCCCCGTGGCGGGAGCTTCAGGCTTCGGGGAGTATTTCAACTGGCCATTTACTGTTCCATTGGCTTCAATGCCTGGCAGCACGCCTGCACGCAAGGTGCGTAGAATGTCGAGCCCGGCTTCAGCCGGGAGTGATTTCAATTCGACTGCCAACTGTGTTTCCGGCGTGCCCTGTTCGTCGCCCGTCTGCTGATGCACCTGCCCGGTCAAGCGCAACTGGCCGTTGCCGAGCGGGGAATCACATTCGATTTTTTCAATGCGCAGCGCGGATGCGTGATAGTTGAAACTGCAGTTGGCGTCAAAGTCCAGCGGAGCCAGCGTGGCCAGCTCCATGCGATGGACATTGGTCGCCTTCAGGC
>JAJXXN010000193.1 GCA_021781075.1 Acidobacteriota bacterium
ATCCAGTCGGCAACAGGCACTTTGGCTCTGGATGTGTATAGCGGACAAACCGATTACAGCGGTATCATTTACGGTACCGCAACCCTGACTATTAAGTAGCACAGGTTGCGCTTGAACCAGGGCCGGGGCAACCCGGCCCTAACTTTTTTCTGGTGGTACTATGCACGAGAAGAGAAGAAGCGAAGAGCTGCTGGCTGCACAGAACAAGGCGGCGGCACTGTTTGCAGCCATTGAGGAACGCGACCTGATCCGCGCAGGAATTTGCGAAAGTGAATTAAACGAGGCTATTTACCAACTGGCGCGCGAGATGTATGGCATCACAACCTATTGGCACAAGCGGATTGTGCGCGCGGGGAAAAACACTTTATGCCCCTATGCGGAGAACCCTCCGGACCTCATGCTTCGCGATGACGAGATTCTATTTGTCGATCTTGGCCCGGTCTTTGAAGAATGGGAGGCGGATTTCGGCAGGACCTTTGTCTTGGGCAACAACCCGCTGAAGCTCAAATTGCGTGACGATGTGGGCAAGGCTTTTGCCGAGGGCAAGCGCTATTTTGAAAAGCATCCTGAATTAAGCAGCCAGGAGTATTTTGAAGTGATTGCCCAGTTGGCCACGCGTTTTGGCTGGGAGTGGGGTGGGCCCATCGCAGGGCATCTGATTGGGCATTTTCCCCATGAGCGTATTGAAGGCGACAAGGTAACGCTCTACATTCACCCGGGGAGCAGCCTGAAGATGCGCTCCCTCGATGAGCAAGGAAGAAAGCGCCACTGGATTCTTGAAATCCACTTCGTAGATCGCAAGCGTGAAATTGGGGGCTTTTATGAGGAACTGTTGACAGTTTAGAAACTGACCTTGCGCTCCGGGTACCAGGTTAGTTGGAAGCTGGTGTTGGTCACGCCCTGCTTGCCGGGCAGATAGAGCGATGTGGATCCAACTGTGACCGGCGCCAGCCAGTTTTCGTGCATGAAACCGGCGTTGAGTTCAAGCGAAGGGGTGAGCCGCTTGACCACCTGTACGCCAATATCATCCAGAGTGGTGCCGCCGGGGATGAAGTCCTTGGCGTTTTTCTGTCGGCGCCAACTGGCCTGTACCCACTCATTGCCGCTCAGATGCCAGGTTATCCACGCCTGCCCGCCCTTGCCTTCCCGCCCCATCCAGTCGCCCAGAATAAAGCCCTTGTTGGTGTACCCTTGGCGCAGAACTGCCTCATAATAAAGGAATTCGCCTCCGATGCTGCGGCTGGTGGAGGGATCGGTGTCAATCCCTTCCACGCGCAGGTCAAGTTTCTGCGCGCCGGGCAAGTGGGAGAGGTAGAGGCCTGGGCGGAAAGAAGCGCGCCGGGGTGCATCGGTTGGGGAAACATCATCGTGGGCCTCAGAATCGACGTAGAAGGTCATCCAGTGATGCAAATAGGGCAGACGCCAAACGGCATCAAAAGCGCCGAAGCGGGCGCCAGGGTCGGCGCTTGAATATTTGATGGTGTCACTCGGGGCCGCGGTGACGCTGAAGAAGCTGCGCAAAAAAGTATGCAGGTTGATGGGCTCATGGCCCTTGCCGCCCCAGACCACACTGCGCTCGAATCCGAACTCCACATTCTCAGTCGGCTTGAAGCTGATTTTCTCCACATGAATCCACGGATCGTTGGGTGAGTAATACCCTGTGGTTGGAATGTTGGGAGACGTGTGGCCTTTGAGCGACCCGACGAAAAAGTCGTAGCGGAAGGGGCCGGTGAGACGCGAAAGCAACGGCACATGCAGGGGTTCAATGCGGTTGATGCGGAAGGTGTAAATATCCTCGGCATTGTTGGAATAAGCCATGGCACCGCCCAGCCCCGGGCCCAGCCATGCATCCTGCTTGCCAAAGGAGATTTCGTGGCCGAGAAGATGTGCGGAGACGTAGGCCTCAAGCAAGCGGCCATTGGTGTAGGTGCCGGATGGCCCGTAGGGAATGGTCGCCTGCCAGTAAATTTGGCCGTTTGAGTTGGTGAAGCTCATGTTGTCAATTGCGGAGAGTTTACTTGCGAGTGGCTGCGAATATCCAGTGAAGCTGGGGCCACCCTGAAACTCACCCCGCGCATAAAGAACGAACCTGCCAGCCGAGGCAAAACCGCTGAAGCCGCTGTAATTATTGAAGCCATTCGCATAGGGGCGGCCATAATCATTCACGATGGACTGGCCCAGATGGTAACTGTCGCGTAGGGGGGTGCCACTGATATACCGGTTGAGGGTGTACGCACTCTCGATGCGTGTCTCGCCCTGTCGCGGGCCGCAGGGGCCGCCGGTCTCTTGATGCAACTCCTCAAGGAGCGCCTCGTAGATTCCCTCAGCCTCATCGGCATCCGGGGTTGCACCGGCATCTTCAATCTTTTCCCCGGTATCCTCCAGCATGTGCTCAATGCTCAGCCGCGTCCAGGGGCGCATGCCGAGGTAAACATTATCCACATAGCCGAGACCATAAAGGCGCATGATAGCCGGGTAAATCCAGCTATCGACGGGCACGTAGGGCGAACCCATCTGCGGTGTCATGCAAGGCGCGGCAACTCCGCCGGACTGTGCTTTGAGAGTAGCTGCATACATTGCCAGTATCGGCAGCAGGGTGAGTAACAAGATGCGCCTATGCGGCATGGGGAGAAGCTCCATGGGTTGACTC
>JAJXXN010000299.1 GCA_021781075.1 Acidobacteriota bacterium
GCGTTGGTGGCGAGGTAGATGTTGGAGAGAAGGTCGTCGGCAATGCCGTGGGCGAATTTGGCGAGCGTGTTGGCGGTGGCGGGCGCGACGACGAAGGCATCGGCCCAGGCTGCCTCATCGATGTGCTCAATGCCAGTGGCCTCGCCCGCTTCCCAGAGCGAGACGCGGACGGGATGATTGGTGAGCGCGGCGAAGGTGAGGGGCTGGATGAAGCGGGTGGCGGAATCGGTCATGACCACGCGCACGTCCATGGCCTGGCGCGTGAGGGCGCGCACGAGTTCGGCGGCTTTGTAGGCGGCAATGCCGCCCGAGACTCCAACAAGTATTTTCATTTAGCTGATGAGGGCGATGCCGCTGTCTTCAACAGGAGGCTTGACGACCGGGGCCTCGGTTTTGACATAGGAGATGAGGCCGGCGTCAATCTCATCCTGCGCGGTGCGGCAGGCCTTGGTGGAGTGGGAGTTTACGAGTGCCTTGGACCCGTTTTGGATCTGCCTGGCGCGGCGCGCTGCGACGAGCACTTTGCGATAGTTGGAATCGAAGCTGGTTTCAATCGTCATCGGAGTCCTCCTCAAATTTCAACAGTTGCTGGCCCGAGGGGTTGAGAATCCCGAAGGATTCAAGAACCGGCTGCAGGCGCTCGCGTGAGTTGGCGAGCCGGCATGCGGCTGCAATCTCAAGCACGCGTGAGGCCTTGATGGGGATTTCCTGGCCGCACCGATAGTATCGCTCACTTTGGATGATGGCCTCAAGCTGTGCCACGGCGCGGTCAAGAACGTCATTGACCAAAATATAGTCGTAATCCCTGTATTTCTCAATCTCGCTGCTGGCCTCGGAGAGGCGGAGGTAGAGTACGGCCTCGTTGATTTGCCCCTCGGCGCGGCTGCGGTTGCGCAGGCGGGTGCGCAGGACCTTGGGATTGGGGGGCAGGACAAAGATGCTGACGGACTGGGGGCAGACCTTGCGGACCTGCGCCGCGCCCTGCACGTCGATGTCGAGGAGCAGATCACGGCCCGCGGCGGTGGCCTCCTCCAACGAACGGCGCGAGGTCCCATAGTAATTGCCGAAGACCTCGGCGTACTCGAGGAACTCGCCGGCATCACGCATCTTCTCGAACTCAGCGCGGGTTGTGAAGTAGTATTGGCGTCCGTGCTGCTCACTTCCGCGCGGGGTGCGGGTTGTCCAAGAGATGGAAAAGTCTATGCCAGTCAGTTGCTTGCGCACTTCACTGACCAGGGTGCTTTTGCCAGACCCGGAGGGCGCGGAGATGATGAAAAGAATGCCAGCCAAGCGTCCGATTCCTTTACCTGATGTCCACATAGTAAATGGGGCGGGTTGTTGGAAACACCTTATTCAACGTTTTGCACCTGCTCGCGGGCTTTTTCTATTTCGGATTTCATGGCGAGGCCGAGTTCGGTGATGCGGGTTCCCTTTCCGCCGGCGCCGCCGGTTTTGGAGAGGAGTGTGTTGGCCTCGCGATTCATCTCCTGCAGCAGAAAATCGAGTTTTTTGCCTGCCTCGCCCCCCACGGAGAGAATCTCGCGGAAGTGGCCGATGTGGGTGGTGAGCCGCTCCATCTCTTCGCTGACGTCGGAGCGCTCGACGAGGATGGCAATCTCTTCAAGGACGCGCTGGCGATCGAATGTGGAACCGACGGCGGCGGTGAGGCGCTCGGCCAGGCGCGATTCATAGCGTGCTTCGACCTCGGGGCGGATTTCCGCAACCTGCGCGACGGCGGCGGCCAGGCGGTCCAGGGTGGCATTGAGGATTTCGGCGAGCGAGCCGCCCTCGCGGGCGCGCATCTGCTTGAACTCTGCGATGAGGGGGAGGATGGCCTGGCGGACGCTGGCATCGAGCGCGGCAAGGTCCTCGTCGGCGTTGGAACGCGAGTCGGCATCGAAGACGCCGGGCATGCGGAGAAGCAGGTTGAGGTCGGGGCTGCCGGAGAGTGAGAACTCCTGTTGCGCGGCGTGGAAGGAGTGAATGTAGGCGGCGAGGGCTTCGCGGTTGTAAGAGGCACCCTGCTGCGCGGAGCGGTCGATTTGCAGGGTGAGGTCGACATGGCCGCGGATAAGGCTCTCCTTGAGAATGCGGCGAAGCTCGACTTCGAGGGCGTCGAGGCCGGAGGGCAAGCGGAGGGAGAGGTCGAGGAAGCGGTGATTGACGCCCTTGAGGCTGAGCAGGTAGGCGATGCGGTCGTTGACGCGGACCTGCGCACGGGCGAAACCGGTCATGGAATGAATGGACACGTTCGGGGAACCCTTTCTGACAAAATACATCATCGCATTGATGGCCGACAGGAACCAAGATGGGGGATGACTAGGCGAGAGCCTCGGGCGAGTCCATGAACTGCAGTTGGTGGAGGCGCTGGTAAGTGGCGGAGCAATTGAGCAGTTCATCATGGCTGCCGATGGCGGTGATGCGGCCATCTTCAAGAACCGCAATACGGTCGGCCTTGCGGACAGTGGAGAGCCGGTGCGCGATGACGACGACAGTGCGGCCCTGCATGAGGTTGGCGAGGGCGGCCTGGACAAGCGCTTCACTTTCTGAATCAAGCGCCGAGGTGGCCTCGTCGAGGATCAGGATGGGCGAGTTTTTGAGGATGGCGCGGGCGATGGCCACGCGCTGGCGCTCGCCACCGG
>JAJXXN010000120.1 GCA_021781075.1 Acidobacteriota bacterium
CAAGTTTCTCCTGCGTGGCCAGTGATGCAAAATTTGCAAGCGGGTTGAGCGCGTAATCACCCCACAGCCCGCTGCTCAGCACATAGCTCAACATGCCCGCCGCTGAAAGCAATACGCTGCCAAGAAACGATTGCGCTGCCGAGCGCGAGCGGCCAAGGCCGGCGTTGATGAGCGCCACCCCGGCAGGCGCCAGCGGCGCGACAAGCAGCCCTGTCAGGGCGGCGATAAAGCCCGCGTCAAGCGGTGCCGCGGCCCCGGCAATCATGCGCGCGTCTCCATCTGGGCACGGAGCAATAGCCCAAGGCCCAGCAACTCAACCGCCAGCGCGCAAACAATGAACACAGCGCGATGCCCCACGTCGGGCATCAGTTGGAGCGCGGCCACAGTCAGTGCAAAGCCCGCGAGAAGCAAAAACACCCCGGCGATACGCATGTGTTACCTGCCTTGTCTTTACGATATTTTACCGTTCAATTTATTTTTCTTTTATAAGGAAACCGTCATGGGTTGAATCACACAAACCGCCACCGGCTTTACTTTGCACCCACCAGGTACACCACCAGGTCCTGCTCTGGCCAAAGGAAGAGCTGCTCCGTATGGCGGCCCTCCAGAAAATCATTCAACGTCTCCGTTGTGTGCAGGTCGGCACCCTTCTTGCCATTCAAACGCACAACCAGCAGGTGCTCACTGTCGGGTACGCCGTCCTCGTCGTAATTCACCACCTCGCTGTTGCGATAGTACGAAAGCCCGTACTCCACATCGCGGCGCACACGGAAAACCGCCACCGTCTCGTCCGGCGGAATCACGCTCTCAATTTTTTCAGCCAGCGGCCGCGCCGAGTAGGCGCGGTCCAGCAGGTTGATCACCCGCTTCGACGCGTCGATGCCCGGCACGAACCACAATGGCCCGATGCCATAGAGGAACAGCATCAGCACCACCAACACCGCCGAGGTTGCAAGTCGCAGCCACGCCAACCCGTAAAACTTCACCACAATCAACACCAGCGCCGCTGCGCCCCAGGCGGCAACCAGCGCCGCCAATACCGCGCTCATCGGCGGCTGCTTGGCGCCATTGGCCACAAACCACGGCAGCAACAGCGCCGCCGCAGTCAATATCGCCACCAGTGCAGCATGCATCAACAGCATCCAGCGCGGCAACCCGTTCGCCCGCCGGCGGAAGAGATAATCGCCGGTGAGAATGGTGATGGGCGGCAGCGCCGGCAAAATGTAACCCGGCAGCTTCGATTGCGAAAAACTGAAAAACAAAATGGGAATAACCGCCCACAGCACCAGAAACTCCGGAAATGCGTCACCGGGCCGCGGTGCGCACGCTGGGCATCCCTTGGTGTGCCGCAGCTTCCACTCGCGCACGGACACGCGTATCCCGTTGGCCAAAGCCCGCACCGCCAACACCGTCCACGGCATCAGCGCCATCAACACCACCACAAGGTAGTACCAGAAGGGCTGCTGGTGCTGGTAGCGGTTGGTGGCAAACCGCTCCAGGTTGTGCTGCATGAAGAACTCATAAAAGAAGGTCGGGTTCTTGTGCTGCACCGCGATAAACCAGGGCAGCACAATCGCAAAATAGAGCAATACGCCCGGCCACCAGAAGGAGCGCCTCAGCAGCGACCACTCCTTGCGCAGCGCCGCAAAGGCCGCAATGATCAACAGCGCCAAAAACGGCGCCACCGGCCCCTTGGCCAGCGTCGCCAGGCCAGTGAAAAAGTAAATATCAAACAGCCAGAACTTCGAGTCCGTCTCGTACCACGCGTACCACCCCAGCAACCCGATGGCTAGCGGCGCCGCAAGCTGCATGTCCGTCGACGCGCCCCGCGAAAAACCAAGCATGCCGGCCGATGCGGCCGTGATCAACGCCGCGTCCAAATGCCCGCCAAATCGAAACCGGCGCATGTGCAGGTAGATGAGTGCGCAAAGAATCAATGCAAAGCTCACCGAGGGCAGGCGCGCGCTCCAATCATGCGCTCCAAATTCACGCGAGAAAAGCATCGCCCGCCAATAATATAGCGCCGGCTTCTCCAGCCAGGGCTTGCCATACAAATAAGGGGTGACGCAGGCGCTCAGGCGGTCCTTGATGGTCGTGGCGGCATCGAACTTGTCCATCATCTCATGGGCAATCTGCGCATAGCGCGGCTCATCCGCGCCCACCAGGCCCATCCCCGCGCCGCCAAACAGCGGAGTCACGCCATAGCCGAGAAAGAATATGGAAAAGGAGAGGAATACCGCGGCTTCCAGAAGGAATGCCTTCCCCGGCAGCTTGTCGCGCCAATTTTGAATTCGATGGATCGGCTGATTAGTCTTTTCCACTGTCGTTGCCTGCCCGCGTGGATCCAATTCCGCACCTTGGACGAATAAAGATAGGCTATCAGATGGTTTCAACAAATTGGCGCTCATTTTTATCGCTGGAACTCCCGAATGTCATTTGGCATCTGCCTGCGCAAAAAAATATCCCGGCGATTCAACTTGCTCTCGCCGGGATTCTTTGCTCACACAACATCGATAAAAATCATTTGCGGCGCATTCTGTTAAACCACTGAAACCACCGGCTCGGCCGCACCAGGTTGCGGCGCAACCCAGTTCCGCGGCTGGTAAATGCAGCACGGCTCCTGCGCCAGCGGGTCGCCGGTCAGCGCATAGGCGCGGGCGCGCGAGCCGCCGCAAATCTCCTTGAACTCGCAGGCCCCGCACTTGCCCTCAAGCTGGCTGGTGTCGCGCAGCGCCTTGAAGATCGGCGCCTCGCGGTAAATTTCCCGCAGGCTCTTCTCGCGGATATTGCCGGCATGAATCGGCAGGAAGCCACTGGGATACACATTCCCGACGTGCGAGATAAAAACAAATCCCTTGCCGTCGTTGACGCGGCGTGTCGCCCAGCCAATATTCCGCGCGTGCGTGGTGGCCTTGGGGTCGCCCGGCTCATAGGCGTGTGCAACCGCCTCGGCGGTGTGCATCGCGGCGCCGCCCGGATGATGACCGAATTTGCGCTCCTCCAGGTTGTGCTGGATCAGGTAGCGCCGGTAGTGCATCGCCTCCGTGGTCTTGATCTGGAAACTGGCGCGGTGTGAAAGCTCATAAAGCTTGCCAAAAATCTGCTCAAACTCCTCGCCGCTCAAAAGGTCGTCCACCTGCCCGCGGCCTACCGGGACCAGGAAAAACACATTCCACATCACGATCTTCTGCTTCTCGAACAGGTCCACCAGGTTGTCCAGGTCGTGCGCATTGTGGCGGCTGATCGTCGTGTGCACCTGGATCGGCATCCCCGCCTCAGCGGCCCACTCAATCGCCTGGATGGTGCGCGCATAGGCGCCGGGCAAGCCCCGGAACTTGTCATGTATCTCCGGGCAGGAGCCATCCAACGAAATCCCAAGCCGCACCACCCCGGCCTCTTTCATCTTGAAGATTGCCTCGCGCGTCAAAAGTGGCGTCGCGCTTGGCGTCACCGCCACCTTCACATTTTTCGTCGCCGCGTAGCGTACCAGGTCATAAAGATCCGTGCGCTTCAGAGGGTCGCCGCCTGTAAACACAAAAATCGGAATCTTCAGGTCGCTGATCTCATCAATCAGTGCCTTGGCTTCCTCATGGCTCAACTGGTCGGGGTGGGGGACCGGCTGCGCAGAGGCGCGGCAGTGTTTGCATGCAAGGTCGCACGCCTGCGTGATCTCCCAAATGGCCAAGAAAGGCGTCTCGTCATAATCCAGCCCGCCGCGGGCTGGTATGTTATGCATTGCTACCATAATGAACTACCTCCTGGGGAATACCGCCGTGCCTCCATGGGAGGCCTCATACCTCTTCACGCAACGAGCCGGTTAGGGAAGTCGTCTCCCGCGCACTGCATTTAGAAAATCATCCTTGCCCGTTCTTGAATGTGATTTTTGTCACTGAACTGGAAAATATATTGCGTCAAGGGGCGCTTAAGCCACTCCGAATTAACGCTGTCCCGCCTTTCCATGAGCCCGCTTCGCATCACCGCTCCCCACGGCGTTACAATTTACATGCCGTGTTGTGAGCCCTATCACTGAACTTCCACGGGCCCTGGCGCATACTTATGCTGCTTCATGGTGCGCACCGCGCGTCGTCTCTTTTTCAAGTGCTTGGCGTGCACCGGAAGGAGGGAGCCTATGACCACCATGGTCAACCCGGGCTGGAGCAAACCCTCCAACCTGTTGTTTGCCTCCGAGATCCCCGCCGATCCCAAAGCCTTCCATCTTGCGCTCGAACAAGCCAAAGAGTTCGGTGCCAAACTTGCCATCTTTCACGCTTATGACACGCTCGTCGTCGCGGCCAGCGAAACCTCAGGTATCCGCTACTACTATTACCAGGCCTCCGCCGAGATCGAGTACACGGCATTGAATCCACTCGCCGAGGAGGCGCACAAAGCCGGCGTCGATTGCCAGGTCGTCGTCCGGCCCGGCCTTCCCGCCGAGCAGATTCTCCATTACATACGCGAACAAAAAATCGACCGCGTCATCATGGGCACTCATGGACGCGGCACACTCGGGCAGCTCATCCTCGGTTCCGTCGCCGAGGCCGTTGTCCGCACCTCCTATGTCCCCGTGATGGTCATCGGGCCAAATGTCTTCGCCGCTCGACTGGACCACTACTCCACCCGCAACGTGCTCTGCGCCGTCCATGAGGAGGACCGCAGTTACACCGTCGTCGCACTCGCCGCGCAAATTGCCTTCGAGCACAAGGCACGGCTCGTACTGCAACACGTCATCCGCCCGCAAGAACGACACCATACCCTCGCCGGGCGCTCACTCGAGCAGATGGAGCGCGACCTCCTCCTGCTCATCCCCATCAACCTCCAAAATCAGCTTCAGGTGGAAGCGATAGTCGTGCCCGGCGACCCGGTCGATGAGCTGTTATATCAAGCTAAAGCGCAGCAGGCCGACCTCGTCGTCATCGGTGCGCACCACGCCTCCCTCTTTGCCTCCTTCTCCCGCCCGGGTGTGGTCCACAAGATTCTCACCCACACGCAATGCCCGGTCCTGACCGTCTCCAACCTGGTCACCGAGCTGGCAGGGGAACACCGCAAGCAACACGCTCATGCGGACGAGGCCTACATGGCGGGCGTCTTCTAAACCGCGCGCTGAACGCCTGAAGCAGCCGAGGGCGGCGGGCATACCTCCAGCTCGCCGCCCTTGGTCTTAGACCCGGCTCACGCGCTTCTCTTGCGCACTTCCTCTTTGCAGTTACTTCTTCATCCGGCAGCGTTTCCCCGCCGGGCACATTTCCGACGTTATCCCCTTGCCTTCCTCTATCGTGTAAATGCGATCCACTGCCGGCAGTTTGATCACTTCAATCTGCCCGCTCGGCCAGTGGATCTCCGCTGTCCCGGCTTCTGTCGCATCTCCCAAGCCAAAATGTGGGCGTTGATCATTCGAACTGATGAAGCTGCCGCCGCTCAGCACATCCTGCCTCATGCGCAACCCATTGGCCGTCAAATACACCGTCCCGCCCACGGCATCACGCGGGCTTTTTCTGCCCGTTGCAGGATCCTTGCCGCCTATCAACTTCAACTCCACCCAATGGTGGCGGTCCGGGTTCACATTCCGCAACAGCACGGGAGGCCCGTCAATGGGGTTGATGACAACGTCGATTTTGCCGTCATTGAACAGGTCGCCAAAGGCCGCGCCGCGCCCCGAGGTCAGCGTCGCCAGTCCCGAACCGCGCACCGCAGGCACATTCTCAAACTTGCCATTCCCTGCGTTGTGAAAGAGAAGCGGCCTCTCCTTGAACGTCGTGCCCCAATCATGTGCGTCCACCTCGGGATAAACATGGCCGTTCACCATCAGGATGTCGAGCCAGCCATCATTGTCATAATCCAAAAACCCCGCGCCCCAGCCCACAAATGGCACCGGGATCTGCGCTATCCCCGCCTGGTTGGCAACATCGGTAAAACTCGCACCGCCATCGTTGTGGTATAGCGCCTTGAAATCATCGCTGAAGTCGGTCACCAGCAGGTCAAGCAATCCATTGTTCAAGTAATCGCCCGCCGCCAGGCCCATCGACGCGATCTCGCGGCCCTCCGTGTTCAGTGCAAACCCGGATACATAACTCTGGTCCTCAAATGTGCCATCGCCCTTGTTGATGTACAGGTAATTCGGCATTGAATCGTTCGCCACCAAAAGATCCACCCGCCCGTCATTGTTCACATCGGCAAAGATCGTCGTGAAGCCATAGTACCCGTCTTTGTCCGCAACACCGGCGCGCTCGCTCACATCCGTAAATGTGCCATCCCCGTTGTTGTGGAACAAATGGTCCGGCTCTCCCTTCAACCCGCGGGGGCCGCACATCACCGGCGCGCCATGCAACTGGCAAAACGCAAACGCCACCGTCCCATCATTGGCCAGCGATTGGTGCTTCACATCGTAATGCAGGTAGCCGCTCACAAACACATCCAGGTTGCCGTCCCCGTCGTAATCGCCCCACGTCACGCCGTCCGACCAGTTACCCAGCGTTATCCCTGCCTTCTCGCCTACATCGGTGAACGTCCCATCATGGTTGTTGCGGTACAGGCGGTTCTTGCCAAAGTTCGCAACAAAAATATCCGGCCACCCGTCGTTGTCAAAATCCCCTACCGCCACCCCAAAACCCCAGCGATCATTCTGCACCCCCGCCTTCTCCGTCACATCCGTGAACGTGCCGTCATGGTTGTTGTGGAACAGCGCTGCGTGGGGCGGCGCCGACTTGCCGCTCAGCGCATCATAGGTCGACCCGTTCACAAGGTAGATGTCGAGCCAGCCATCGTTGTCATAATCAAGCAGCGCAACTCCGGACCCATCCGTCTCAAGTATGTACTTCTTTTCCGCCGTGCCCATCACATGCTGCCAGTGCGCTATACCGGACTTCGTTGAAATATCTTCAAATACCACCGTCCCTTGTTCCACAAATCCGCCTGCGGTAATTGGCCGTTTCTCCGCGTCATAAACCGGCGCAAAATTACCTGCCGAGGAGATGCCGCCCATGCCCGGCGGAAACTGACCTTGGTGCTGCGGGGCGCTTTGTGCTGAAAGCGCCTGCGCACTCGCAAATACCACGGACAAAATGGTTAGAAAGCGTTTCAGTTGGTGGATGTTCTCTTTCACAGTTTGCAGTGTATCCGAGCGCTTCAACAGCCCGCCAGCATCGCGATCCGCCGCATTATCCTCTTGGCAAAGCCGTCCCTGAACAAATATTGTTATTCCATCTTTAATCGCTCATGAAAGTGATGGTAGCCTGCCCACATGACCAACCCTGCTACGGCCCCCGCCAATCGGCTCCTCTCTCTCGACATTCTCCGCGGCATCACCATCGCCTTCATGATCATGGTCAATTACAACGGTGGCATATGGGATGGCGCGCATGGCACCACCAGCTGGTGGTTCATGAACCACGCCGAGTGGATCGGCCTCACGCCCACCGACCTCGTCTTCCCCACCTTCCTCTTCGTCATCGGCGTCTCCATAGTCTTTGCCTTTGAGGCCCGTTTGGCCAAAGGCGCCACGCGGCCCGTGCTCGCCAGACACACCCTCAACCGCGCCCTCATCCTCATCTTTTTCGGCTTCCTGGTCAACAACTTCCCCTTCGGCGAAATCAAAAACGGCGCATGGCAATTCCACCTTGCGCACCTCCGCTTCTACGGCGTCCTCCAACGCCTCGCCATCTGCTACCTTGTCGTCGGGCTCTTCTACCTCTACGACAAACGCGTCTCCACCAAAATCTACGCGCTCATCGGCTGCCTCGTTGGCTATTACATTCTTCTCCGCTGGGTTCTTGTCCCCGGCCACGGTGTCCAGTTCCTCGATCCCGACTTTAACCTCGTCAACTGGCTTGACCAGCGCCTCATGCCCCACCACCTTTACGAGGATTGGACCACCCACAACCTGCGCGACCCCGAGGGCTTCCTCAGCACCCTGCCCGCATTCGGGACCGCGCTCCTCGGTGTCCTCACGGGAATTTTCCTGCGCACCGCGCGACCCCTCGCGCAAAAGGCACGCGGACTCGCCATCGGCGCACTCCTCTGCCTCGTCACCGGCTACCTCTGGTCCTTCTCTTTCCCGCTTTGCAAAAAAATGTGGACCAGTTCCTACACCCTTGTCGCCGCCGGTTACTCCCTCGCGCTCTTCGCCCTCGTCTTCTGGATGGTCGAGGTCATGGACTGGCGCAAATTCTGGAGCTGGCCCTGGATCGTCCTAGGCTCCAACGCCATCGTCGCCTACATGTTCAGCGAGCTCTTCCCCGCCGTTTTCGGCTTCTTGCCCTGGGTCACTTTCCACAGCGCAGGCTCCCCGCTCCTCGCCCATGACGACGGCCACCTCGTCAATCTCTTCAACTGGTGGGTGCTCAGCTTCTACAACCTCATCCCCGCCCCGCATTGGGCCGCCTTCGGCTTCTGCTTGAGCTACCTCTTCGTCTGCTTCATCCCGGTCTGGATCCTCTACAAGAAAAAAATATTCGTCAAAATCTGATCCGTTCACAGGGGAATGAAACAAAGGGGCGGCGCTGTCCGCCCCTTTCATTTTTCGGCTGGAATTTTTGTCACCGGGATCCGCAGCGCCGTCACAAACCGCGGAAACATCTCGAAGGCCGCGGCCAGCATCGTCAACTCAATCAACTCCGCCGCGTTGAAGTGCGCGCTCACCGCCGCAAACGCCGCCTCGTCCACCGCAGCCCCCGACTGATGCAACAAATCGGCGTACCTCAACCCCGCCCTCTCGCGCTCCGTGAACGGCCCGGCATCGGGCGTTGTGCAAGCCGCAATCTGTTCCTCCGTCGCCCCCTTCTGCCGTGCCGAATGGCGGTGCGCGCTCACGCAATACCCGCAATCATTCAGCGCCGCCACACGCGTCGCCACCAGCTCCTTGTACCAGCCCGGCAACGCACCGTCGCCCACCAGCGGCTTCAAAAACGCCGCCACCGCCTGCGGCATGCCCGCCACATTGGCCAGCACCTTGAACATATTCGGCACAACATGCCGCTCGGCCAAAAGTTTGTCGTAAAGCGGCCGCGCCTCCTCCGGCGCCTCATCCCGCTCAAGCATCGGCACGCGCGCTGTCTCTTTGCTATTCATTCCCTGCTCCCTTCCATGCCCAGTTTAAATTCCCAATCGCACTTTCTCTTCCTCCTTCGGGAATCACCCCTCCGACCTCTGCGCTTTTTTGATTGAGCACCATCCCCGCCCAACCTACGATTTCCTTGGATGGCCGCCACGGCAACACTACCCGATGCACACCGCGCCGCTGCGCTGCCCGACGCCCCGCAAAACCCCCTTCTCGCCCAAGCCAAACACTTCCAACAAAAACTCCTTGAGAATCCCTCAGACCCCGAGGCCCTTGTCGCGCTCAGCTTGATAGCCCTCTCCAGTCGGCAATATGACGCCGCCATCCTCACCGCGCGCGCCGCCACCGATGCCGCGCCCCAACTCATCCCCGCATGGGTCGCGCTCGGCCATGCCCTCCGCGCCAAGGGCTACCTCGACGAGGCCGAAGCCGCCCTTACCCGTGCCCTCGGCATTGACGGAGCCAGCTCACTCGCCCTCGTCGCACTCGGCGAATTCCACTGCGCCGCCGGCGACGCTGAACGCGCCATCAGCCTCATCCGCCTAGCGGTTAAAAAATCACCGGAAAAACCCGATGTCCATCTTGCTTTCGGCCACGCGCTTGCCTGCGCCAGCCGCTTTGATGAGGCCTTCGCCGCCTATCAGCAGACCCTCGCACTCGCTCCCCAAAACCCCGAAGCCCATTTCGCCGCGGGTTATGCGCTCATGCGCCTTTACCGCACAAGTGACGCGGAGCAAGCATATCGCCGCGCGCTCTTCCTCAATCCAAACTTCGCCGCCGCGTGGCTCAACCTTGGCCAGTTGCTCTCCGAGCTGGGCCGAATCCCCGAGGCAGATGCCGCCCTGCGCCGCTCCGTCGAACTCATGCCCACTCTCACCACCGGCTGGGTCAACCTCGCCAACCTTCAAAAAGACTGCGGCAACCCTTCGCTGGCCAATCAGTTCCTCCATCGCGCCATGGAAATTGACCCCGCGCGTGTCGAAACCCTCGTCGCACTCGCCCATCACGCCAACGAGGCCGGCAACCGCGACGCCTCATGGCAGTGGATTAACAAAGCCCGCGAGGCCGCACCCGAAAATGCCGACGTGCTCAACACGGTGGGTATTCTTCTCCACGCCGAAGGCCGCCTTGAAGAGGCGCTCACAGCACTCGCCGATGCCGAGCAGCGCGGCAGCTTCTCGGCCATCTCCAACCGCGGCAATGTACTGCTTGCAATGGGCCGCACCGCTGATGCGCTCGCCACGCACCTCCGCACCGTCGAACGCGAGCCCCGCCACCCCGGCGCGCGCTACAACCTCGCGCTCACCGAATTGCGCACCGGCCATTGGCTCAGCGGCTGGCAAAATTATGAGGCGCGCTGGCGATTTAGCGAGGTCAACCGCGTCACGCCGCGCTTCCACGTTCCCCGTTGGACTGGCGGTCCAATCGATGGCCGCTCCATCCTCCTGCATGCCGAGCAGGGCCTCGGCGACACCATCGAGTTCTGCCGCTATGCCCCGCTCGTCGCTGCCCGTGGCGCCCGGGTTACGCTCGAGGTTCAGCAACCCGTCGCGCGCCTCATGCTCTCGCTCGCTGCCGCCCACTCCGACACCATCCACGTCATCCCGCGCGGCGA
>JAJXXN010000043.1 GCA_021781075.1 Acidobacteriota bacterium
CTCCGCCGACCGCTGCTACCTTCTCGCCTCGGACGACGACCTGCCGCACATCAACTCCCTCGTCGGCGGCAACCGCATCCACCTCGTTGCTGCAAGCAGCGGTAAATCCCTGCTCTCGAATCTCCCCCTCACGCCGCCCCGCTGACTCAACGAACTTCGTCGGCCATGCTTGCTCCGCTAAACTTGAAATGTTGCCATGCCCACTCCACTCGAAGCACTACTGAACCGCCCGCTTCTTCACTTCGACCCGGCACCGCTCCGCGCCCGCATCGCCGGCAAGCGCGTCCTCGTCACCGGCGCCGCCGGGTCAATCGGCTCCGAGCTCTCCCGGCAGCTCGCCGCGCTTGCGCCCGCAGCACTCATCGGCTTTGACAACGCTGAAACCCCGCTCTTCAACCTCAACCTCGAGCTTCCCACCCTCATCCCCGAGATCGGCGACATCACGCGGCCCCACCACCTTGAATCGCTCTTCCGCCGCCATCAGCCGCAAATCATCTTCCACGCCGCCGCCTTCAAGCACGTCCCCATGATGGAGCTCCACCCCTTCGCCGCCGTGGAAACCAACATTTTCGGCACCGATGAACTCGCCCAAGCCTCCATTCGCCACCACGCCGAGGATTTCCTTCTCATCTCCAGTGACAAGGCCGTCCGGCCCACCAGCATGATGGGCGCCACCAAGCGCGTCGCGGAGATGCTCGTGCACGCGCTCCAGCCAACCACCGGCACGCACTTCTACTCCGTCCGCTTCGGCAACGTCCTCGGCTCAAGCGGCAGCGTCGTCCCCATCTTCCAAAACCAAATTGCAAGCGGCGGGCCCATCACCATCACCCACCCGGAGATGCGCCGCTACTTCATGACCACCCCCGAGGCCACCGAACTTGTCCTCCAAGCCCTTGCACTCGGCCGCGGCGGCGAACTCTTCACCCTCTACATGGGTGAGCCTGTGCGCATCGTCGAGCTCGCCGAGCGCATGATCCGCCAGGCCGGTCTCGAGCCCCATCGTGACATCAAAATCCAATTCACCGGCATCCGCCCAGGCGAAAAGCTGTTCGAGGAATTGAATTTGAATTCCGAGGATCTGGTTCCCACGCCAAACGAACGCATCAAGTGCTACCGCTCCAGCCACTCACTCGGCCTCGATGCCATGCGCGCCGCCATCGACGATCTCCAGCGCATCACCGCCGCAGAGGACCGCACCGCCCTCATCGTACTCCTCCTGCGCATCATTCCCGACTTCGCGCACGAGCTGTAAACTGGGTCCCCGGGCAACTCCATCGCCGTCCGTCCTTTACTCAACCCAATTCTTCGAGCGCTCCACCGCCCGGTTCCAATATGCGATCCGTCCCGCCGCCTCGCTCGGTGCCATGCGCGGCTCAAAGCGCACATCGTCCTGCCGCTGCCTGCGCAGATCCTCCGGCCCGTTCCAGAATCCGGTCGCCAGCCCGGCAAGCCATGCAGCTCCCAATGCCGTCGTCTCCGTCACCTGTGGTCGCACCACCGGCACACCCAGCAAATCAGCCTGGAACTGCATCAGCAGGTCATTCACAGCGGCACCGCCATCCACACGCAGCGCGGCAAGCGGCGTCCCGGTCTCACCTTCGATCGCTTTCAACGCATCGCCGACCTGGAAGGCAATGCTCTCAAGCGCCGCCCGCGCAATGTGCCCCGGCTTCGTTCCGCGGCGCAGGCCGATGAGCAACCCCGCCGCGTGCGGGTCCCAGTGCGGCGCCCCCAGCCCCACAAACGCCGGCACAAAGACCACGCCCTCGGTTGACTCCACACTTGCCGCCAGCGCCTCCACATCGGCCGACGCTCCAATCATCTTCAGGTTGTCCCTCAACCACTGCACCACCGCGCCACCGATAAAAATACTGCCCTCAAACGCATACTCCAATCCCTTCGCCGCGCTCGCCGCAACCGTCGTGATCAGCCGGTTCTTTGAGCGCGCAAACTCCGTGCCCACGTGCTGCAATAAAAAGCATCCCGTCCCGTAGGTGTTCTTCGCTTCGCCCTTCCGCCAGCACATCTGCCCAAACAACGCCGCCTGCTGGTCGCCGGCAATGCCCGCAATCGGCAGCCCGCCCAGCGCCAGCTTCGTCGTCGACTCGCCCACCCGCTCGCTTGACCACACCACCTCCGGCAACATGCTCGCAGGGATGCCAAACAACCTCAGCAACTCCTCGTCCCACGCCCCCTTCACAATGTTGAAGAGCAGCGTACGCGATGCATTCGTCACATCCGTCACGTGGCGCGCGCCATTCGTCAGGTGCCAAACCAGCCACGTGTCAATCGTTCCCATCGCCAGTTCGCCGCGCTCGGCCTTCGTGCGCGCTCCGGGCACGCTTTCCAATATCCACGCCACTTTGGTCGCGGAAAAATATGGGTCCAGCACGAGGCCAGTCTTCGCCGAGACCATCTCCTCCATCCCATCAGCCTTCAACTTTTCGCAATACGCCGCCGTACGCCGGTCCTGCCACACAATCGCCGGGTGGATCGCCTTCCCCGTGGCCCGCTCCCACACCACCACCGTCTCGCGCTGGTTGGTGATCCCGATCCCCGCCACCTCGCGCGGTTCAATGCCGGCCCGGCCCAGCGCCTCCACCGCGCA
>JAJXXN010000341.1 GCA_021781075.1 Acidobacteriota bacterium
TTCATCGTGGAGCGCGGCATCGGCGGCTATCAGGCACATCCCGCCGCGGACATCTTCCGCAACAAATACGGCGACTGCAAGGACAAGACCACCATCCTCATCTCCATGCTGCAGGTCGCCGGCATCAAGGGCTATTACCTTTCAGTGGATGACCGCCGCGGCGTCGTGGACCCCGATGCCCCCTCCATCTACGGCAACCATATGATCACCGCCATCGAGCTGCCGCCCGCGGAACAAGACCCCCGCCTCATGGCCATTGCCACCGCCACAAACGGCAAACGCTACCTCATCTTTGACCCGACCAACGAGCGCACCGCGGTCGGCAGCCTGCCCAGCTATGAGCAGGGCAGTTACGGCATCCTCAGCGCCGGCGGCGAAAGCCAGTTGCTGGCACTGCCGGTTCTCAAGCCCGACTCCAACATCACCATCACCAAGGGCGCATTCACCCTTGCCGTTGATGGCACGCTCTCCGGAAAAATCGATTCACTCCACACCGGCACCGGCGGCGCCGAATTCCGCATGTTCCTCAAATACACCAACGACAAGGAACGCCACGATTATCTTGAAAAATCCCTCGCTGAAGAGGTTCCCGGCGTCGTCCTTGACTCCTTCTCATTCGAACAGCCCACCGGCCTCGACAAGCCGCTCGAACTGCGCTATGCCATCACCGCCCGGCAATATGCGCATCAGGCGGGCCCGTTGTTGCTTGTGCGGCCGCGCGTTACCGATTCATACGCCGCAAATTTCGACAACAAACCGCGCACCGTGCCCATCGACCTGGGCGCCACCGGCCATTGGCACGATAGCTTCGAGGTCTCGCTCCCGCCAGGTTATGTGGTCGATGAGTTGCCCGAACCGGTCGACCAGGATGACGATTTCCTCAGTTATCACTCCAAATGCACTGCACAGGACGGCAAGCTCCTCTACGAGCGCGACTATCAGGTCAAGCAAATCCTTCTACCCGCATCCATGGCGCCTGAGTTTCGCCGAGCTGAAGGCGCCATCCTGCGCGATGAAAAAGGCACGGCTGTTTTGAAGAAGCAATAATCCGCCAACCTGGCACTCATTAAAATCAGTGCGCCACACTCAATATCTGTCTGCAATTCCTGGCCGCGCGGGCAGCAGCAAATCACACGCGTTCACGCCGACGCGGGCCCCAAATAGCCGGTGCTTCAAAATTGTTCCGGATCCCTCATTCCGTCTTACGACTTGGCTGCGAATCCGGAACCAGAACTGCAACCAATTTTGCACAGAGATTTGCTTTGACTTAGCAATCTCGCCCGTCTAACATCCGTAACGGTGGGGTTCTTCAGGGATAATCCGCAGGCTGCGCCACACTCCTCCGCGGGAGGCTGCTCCATGCGTCTTCTTACAATCCATCCAATTCTCGCCCCGGCCCTTCTCACGGCTCTGCTCTCCCTCGCCAGTGCGCCTCGACTCTGCGCCCAATCCAACCTCCAGGCCGCGCCCCATGAAAAACGCCATGAAGAGCGCCGTCAGATTGAACAAGTCGAGGAAAAGTGGCGGCAGGCCATCCTGCACGCCGATGCGGCCGCTCTCGATTCCGTCCTTGACGAGGATTATGTCGGCATCACCGCCGCCGGTATCTTGCGCACCAAGGAACAGACTCTCGATGCCTTCCGCTCCGGCAAACTGCACATCACTTCACTCGAACTCTCCGACAGAAAACTTCGCTTTTACGGCAAAACCGCCCTCATTACCGGCCGCGCCGAGGCCTCCGGCACTTCACCCGAAGGCGAGATGAGTGGAAATTACCGCTATACTCAGGTTTACATCTTCACCGCAAAGAGCGGATGGAAGCTGGCGAGCTTTGAAATCAACCGCATCCGCGAACCCAAAGAACGGCGCGAACACGACAACGAGACCATCGGTTACCTCTGGCGCGATTAACGCCACACGACTCCCCGCTCACGCTCAATAGTCGCGCATCACCGCATCGGCTATGCGCGCCGCCTCCACGGCCGGGCGGACGTTGTGCACGCGCACAATCGATGCCCCATTCAAAATCGCCACCACCAGCGCGGCCACACTGGCCGTCTCGCGCGCATTCACCGGCGCCGTCACGCCACTCTCAGCCAGCGCATGGCCCAAAAATGATTTGCGTGATACCCCCGCCAAAAGCGGCCTGCCCAAATCCAGCAGTTGAGCCTGCCGGGCAAGCAGCGCAAAGTTCTCCTCGTGGCGCTTGCCAAAGCCATATCCGGGGTCCAGCACAATTTGCTTCATCGCAATGCCGGCTTCGCAGGCACGCTGCAATCTCTGTTGAAGTCCCGCTTGCACCGTCGAAAGCACTTGATCGGAGGCAAGCGAGGCCTGCCCTCCCCACTCATCCGGCTTGCCGCGCGTGTGCATCAGCACCACGCCGCAACCACTCTCGGCGCAGACTCGCGCCATCTCCCCATCCCACTCAAACCCGCTCACATCATTCACAATCTCCGCCCCATGCTCCAGCGCCGCGCGCGCTGTCGCCGCCTTGTAGGTGTCCACCGAAAGAACCGCCGCCGGCCGCGCGCGCAGAATTCCATCGAGCACCGGCAAAAGCCGCGCCTGCTCCTCCGCGCTGCCCACTGTCGCCGCGCCATCCCCCGCATGGGAGCCGGGCCGTGTGCTCTCCGCACCCAGGTCCAGCAAATCCGCCCCCTCATCAAGCATCCTCAACCCCGCATCCACCGCCTCCGCGCTCGTGGCAAAGCGCCCGCCGTCGCTGAAGGAGTCCGGCGTCAGGTTCAACACGCCCATCACCGCCGTCTGCTCACCAAGCACCATCAACCCCGTACGCAATCCCCAGTCCAGCCTGTGCCTTGCTCCGTGTCCTCGGTTGTCGTTGTTCATCGTTGCCTGCGCACCTCACACTCCGGCCAGCTCTACTTGATGATAGTTGGCTCTTTGCATCATTGGCCACCGGTCAAGGATGAACACCCTCTCAACTGGAAACCGCATCGACTGCTTCACGTCCTCCGGCCATGCCTAATCCGCCATTCACCTCTGCCTGCGCCAGCTTCTCTCCAACATCATCCGCCACGGCTACTCGGAGTGCCCCGGCCTCGATTTGCCTCTCAAATATGATCCCCCCGGCTTGTGAGTCCCAAACGGCCACCCGCTAACATCGTTACAAAATTAAAGGGCCGGCGAAATTGATCGCCGGCCCTTGTTGCAGGGTTGATGGTTAGAATTCGAAGTGCGCGGCAAACTGCATGGCGCGCATCGAGGTTGGAAGACCGACCGGCGTGCCTTCCGTGCTGCCAATGTAGCCGGCGCCAGAAGCGTCGGAACAATCAACGCAGCTGTTCGGTGTTCCAAGGTTTGCATGGTTAAACACGTTGTAGGCCTGCGCTTCCATCCTCAACTTCAGGTTTTCCCAAATGTTGAAGGTCTTTGCAATGGTGGCGTCGACCCTGTCATGTCCGGGACCGAAGAGTGAATCGCGGCGCAGGTTGCCGAAGGTACCCGGCGCAGGTTCTGAATAAGGGCCCCAGGTGGAGGGATTGGGGCCACCCGAGCAGATATTTGCCGTCGGATAGCTGCCATTCGCGCACTGGATCGAGGGATCGGTTTCAACGTACGGTCCATCAAACGGAAGCGGCGAAGTGGGCATAAACTTCACCCTCTTGGCGATCGGGTCGAATTTGCCCACATGCAAATTGAAGGGCATGCCCGGTACCCGGTTCACAAAGGAGGGGCCGCAGCCATCGTTGGCGGCAACGTCGTTCACAATGCCCACCTCGTTATAGCAGGCGGAGAATGGAACGCCACTGCTCAAGCCCCAGGATGCGGTCAGTTGCCATCCGCCAATAATACGGTCGGCAAGCTCGGAAATGTTGTTGGCAAACTGCTTTCCTTTCCCAAACGGAAGGTCGTAGATGCCGCTGAAGTTGAATTGCTGGGTGCGGTTGTAGTAGCTGTTGCCTTTGCCAATGGTCGGGTCGATTGAGAAGAAATACGACTCGTGGTCAATGGCATGGGACCATGTGTAGTTGCTGAAGAACGAAAGGCCCTTGGTTTCGCGCATGGTGGCAACAAGCTGGAGCGAGTTGTAGCTCTCCGTCGCCTCGTTGTTGTTGTACCCAATCCCCTGCGTCCAGCCATATGGCGTGCCGTAATTCACACCCCACAAGGACTGCGCATCCCCGTTGTAGTAAGGCATGCGGTCGAACATCGAAGCCCCTGAGGTAAAGCCAACCACCGTGGCTTCGTTCGTGTTGTACTGGTTCGATGAATCGAACATGTTGTGGTACGATTCACTGCCCACATACGCCGCCTGCACGGAAAATTTCTGGTCAAGTTCACGCTGAATTGTCAGGTTCCAGCCTTCAACCGTTGGCAGGCGCATCTTCTGGGGACGTGTGTTGACCGATGTCCCATTGGCCAGCGGAATCATGCCATTGGATGGAATCGTCGGGAATGTGTATCCCGGGGGTCCGGCTGGCACTGGCTGTCCACCGAGGATCCCGGTGGAATTCAAGTTGAAGACTGCACCCGTGTTGATTGCCGGAGTCAAATTCTGCTCGGCTTCCAACGGTGGCGTTACGGTCAGCACTCCGCCGAAGGTGTTGCCCGCCCAGCCTTGGCCATAGGTGATGCCAAAACCGGCGCGAATCACTGTCTTCGGGTTGAGCTGATAGCTGGCGCCAAGTCGGGGAGCCCAGTCACCATAATTCGTTTGTACATTGATTGAATTGTTGAAGCCGCCGATGCCAGCAATGTTGATATTGCCGGTATCTAGGTCAAGCATGCCGCCCTTGCCCGCTCCAGGAACGCGCTCCGGGAAGTACAAATCCCAGCGCAATCCATAATTCAAAGTGAGTTTTGGAGTCACACGCCAGGTATCCTGCCCATAAAAGAAAAGCTTCGGCTGGCTTGACGCACCGGTGTTCGCAACCACTGAGCGCCAGTAAGTCGTTGTATCGCCCAGCAGGAAAGTGGCCCAGCCCAAACCGATGCCACCACCGCCTGCCGTGCGTGTGTTGTCGAAGAAATAGTTGCCGCTGAAGTTCACGTTGCCGTTGCCGGCCGTCGACAGCGATGAGTTCTGATTCAACCGCCAGTCAACACCAAAACGGATATTGTGGTTGCCCAGTGTGTGGGACCAGTTATCGACAAGCTGGTATTGCTTGGTTTCCTGCAGATTCAGCATGGTCACCGAACCCAGGCTCTCCACTGTGCCACCGTTGGCTCCTGAGGTACCAGGCAGGGTAACGGTGAACTGTGGCAATCCGCCATAGGTGCTAAGCGGCGTCAGGTTGGCATTGGGAATGCCAAGGTTGTTGCCCGCAGCCACGCCGTTATCCGGGCCGTTGGTTACGTTGTAGATGCTGTAAAAGGCAAAACGAAAATCCGTTAGCCAGGTGGGATTGACCACATAGTCGCCGCCGGAGGCAAGGCTGTGGTAGTGGAAAGCATCCGTTCCGGCAAAACCGCCAGTTCCAAAGCCTCCGCCACCCGCCGGGCCAAAGACCGAGGTTCCAAAAATTGTTCCCTGGAAATACGTGTATCGGCCAAAGAGATGGAGCTTCTCAATCGGCTTCCAGTCAATGCGGACTGTCGGCTGGTTGGTATTGAAGCTTCCCTGCCCGGTACCCTGATAGTTGTCAATGGTAAGAACCGTCGAACCGCCAACATTGGGCTGCGGCAACATGGAGAGCAACTTCAGTGCCGAGGGAGACAAGTCGCTGACGGGGATCTGGTTGTTGACGTACGCAGTTGGTGTGCCTGTGCCATCCAGATTGGAATACTTATACACCTGGTTGTAAGGCAGATAGTCGCTCAAATCGCATACCGTGCCACCAACAACGCATGTCTGTTCCGCCTTCAATGAGGGAACAGTAAACAATTGCGGCGTGGCGCCACCACTGGAGCGCAAACCGGAAAAATCGGCAAAGAAGAATAATTTGTTCCTGATTGCCGGACCGCCCAGGGTTCCGCCAAAGGTGCTCTGCAAGCCGGGACTGACTGCTCCGCCAAACGGGTCGGTTGCCATGGTGGAGTTCGTCCGGTAGTAGTCATACGCGGTGCCGTGGTATTTGTTGCCGCCCGACTTCGTCTGCGCAGTCACAATTCCGGCAACACCATTGCCAAACTCAGCATCAAAGTTCGATGTGGTGACTTTCACTTCGGAGGTGGCATCCAGATCCGGGTTGATGACCATCAGGCCGTTGAGTGGGTCGCGGTTGTCCGTGCCGTCCAACTCATAGCCGGTGGCATAGGGCAGTTGGCCCTGCACTTCGATGGCCTCACTGCGTTGCGGATTGTCGCTGCCCTCGCTGTTGCCCCAGCCTATGTAGTTGGTGCCTGGGGTCATCAGCTCAAAAGCTGTCAGGTTGCGGTTGAAGTTGGGCAAATTCTGCACCAGCTTGTCTTCGATGACTGTTGATACGTCAACATGCTCGACTTGCAGCGTGGAGGCGCCGCCTTGCACAACAATGGTGGTGGTGGCCGATCCGACGGAGAGCTTGAGATCAACCTGCGGTGCCGTGTCGGCAAAAACTGAAACATTGTCGACCACTTCCTTGGTGAATCCCTTGGCTTCCGCCGTGACCTGATACGTATCGGGTATCAGGTGCTGAACCAGGTAAGCACCTGTTGAGTTGCTGGTTGTGGTAACCGTAATGCCCTTGGACACATCCAGGACTGTGATGTTGGCATTGGGGATGGCTGCGCCAGTCTTGTCAGTCACTGTACCAACAATTGATCCGTACACAGCCTGTGCTTTTGCTGAATACGCACTCGCAAGCGTAAGCAGCAATAAGCAGAGCAGAAACGCTGCAGACCTCGATTTTGAATACCTTTGGTTGATTTCCTTGTGATTCTTGTGCATATACACCTGCCTCCTGAATTCAGAAAATGAGCCAACTGGTTAGGGCGTCTGCGGGATAGGGCGCCGAATGGTACTGCTCGAAAACTTCCCGCGTCGGTTTTAGACTTGAGAACCCGATGCCTCACCGCGCGTGCTCTTTGTTCCGCTCTTGAGCCTTCTTTGAGACAACTGGATTGGGCGCGGCAACAAGATCTCACCAGCCGACGAACAGTTTCCTCTCTATTACATCCACAAGACAACGTTTTTCACGGTATAGCTATAGTCTTTACTGTGATTTTGACTAGTAAATTGACGGTGGTTATATTACTTTTAACTTTACCGGGGCTTTATATGATTTCAAATACATCATTTTCAAAAAATGATGAACCACATCACGCTGATAATCGCTGGGCGGTTGTGGAAAAAATTACGCAAAGTCCAATTTTCAAGTCCTCACCGCGTCTCTGTCAGTTTCTGCGCTACATCTCAGAGTGCGCCATTCGGGGTGTGCCCGAAGAGGCAACTGAGCAGCAGATCGGCATCCGCGTCTTCGGCCGCTCGCCTGGCTATAACTCCAGTGAAGACAGCATTGTACGAACACATGCCCGGATTCTTAGGCAAAAATTGGATGCGTATTTTTCCCAGGAAGGGTCCACTGAAGAGATTGTGGTTGAAATCCCCAAAGGGCATTATCTGCCCATCTTCCGGGCTCGTGAGCTGTCCGACACTCGAAGCAGAGAATCAAATACCCCTCCCCAGACCCTAAAGATGGGCAGACTGGCAAACTTCCGTTCATTTGTTCGGGTTAATTGGCTATGGAAAATTGGATTGTTGGCTACAGTTCTCGTTGTTTTGGGTGGATTGTTCGCTTGGCATTTACGGAAAATGAATACTCTTTCTGAATCGCCGGTAAATGTTTTCTGGCACCCGTTTTTAACGGGTGAAGAGCCGTTGGTCATCTACAGCAATGCGCTTTTTACTGGCACTTCAACCGAGGGACTCCGCTACGCAGCACGGCCAGACGCAAGTGAAACCCTGGGTGATGGCTATGTGGACACCTATACCGGCATTGGCGAGCTGGCATCGGTTTATAACCTGACCAGGCTCTTTGACGCGCAACATGCCAACTTTATTCTCAAACGGAGCCTGCTGGTCACCTGGGATGAAGCGGAGACGCGTAACCTGGTTTTTATCGGTTCGCCGGCGGAAAACACATCCCTGCGCGTATTGCCCTGGAAACGGGACTTCACCATGGTCGCAACGCCTGACTCCGCCGGCGTGGTCAACCACAATCCCTTGCCGGGCGAGCAGGCTCTCTACTCAAGGCCCGAGCATCCACTGACAACCGATTACGCCATCATTGCACTGCTTCCCGGCGTGCAGCAACGCAACCACATTCTGATTTTCAGCGGGCTCACCACCTACGGGACGCAGGCTTCAGTTGACTTTGTTTGTCAGCCGGAAACGGCCGCGTTGTTACTCAGCAAAATCACCGGGCCCAAGGGGCAGATTCGTCCCTTTGAAGCGGTTGTGGAAACTACCATTCGGGGCGGTGTGCCGCTGCAAACTCGCCTGCTGGCAGTCCATCTTCATTGAAATTTAGATTTGTGGGGGCCTGCCTCTTTCAAGGCAATCCGCTACTTTGCTGGTTCCAGAATCAGTTGCTTTTGCGCTTGTGCCTTCATGGCCTGCGCATTTTCCTTCTTGGCATCCTCTTCCTGGCCGGTCAGGTGGTACGCCTGGGCTAGCAGCGCATGGATGGAGTAATCATCCGGGTCCATTTTTTCCGCATGCTTGAGATACAGGAGCGCGGTATGCGGTTCATGGCGGTGCATCAAGACCTTCCCCATCTTGGTGTAGGCGCCGGTGATTGAAGTATCCAGTGAAATCGCCTTGCTCAGCGACTGCTGGGCATCATCCAGTTTCCCCAGGCGCAGATAGGCATCCCCCAGGCGATCGTACAGCGGGGCATAATCCGGGTTGATGCGGCGCTCGGCCTCCAACTCATCAATCGCCAAATTGACATCCGCCTGCAGCAGGGCAATCTCTGCCAGTTGAAAGTGCGCCATCGGCAAATTCGGTGATATTTGCAGCGCCTTCCGGGCCTGTTCTCCAGCCTGCTCCGGAAGGTTGATATGCCGCAGCATGGTGGCCAAAATCAAATATGCGCTTCCCGACTCTGGCGGCACACCAAACTGCACCGCAAAAGCGGAGCGGGCTTCATCGTACCGGCGCGCGTTGAGATAGCATAGCCCCAAAACATAGGATGCATCCGCATTCGCCCCGGGCATCCACTGGCGAACCTTGTCAAGGTAAGGTATGGCATCGGCATATTGTCCAAGCCGGTAAAGGGTAAAGCCCTCCATCTGCACCGACTCTTGATCCGCGTTATCTTCCCTCATCGCTTCAGCAAATGCTTTTTGTGCCTCGATGAGTTTGCCTGTGCGGTAATAGATCATTCCCAAATCATGCTCCGCGCCCTTGACCGGTGGTTTCTGCGCGATCAAGGGTTGAAGCAGTGCAATCGCCTCGTCGGTCCGGTTGGCCTCCAGCGCCTGCAGGGCCTTGGCCCTTGTCTCTTCCGGTGTGGAAGCACCCTGCGCGTGCGCCGCAGTTTGCAATACCGAAAGGAACAACACAAAGAAGACGAGTGTACGCATATCATGTTCAGCATACTACCGTCAGCGCAAAGTCTATGGCCCGGATTGCATTGCGTGGGAAGTCATAATTCGGATAAAAATTTCGGAATTCAGATTGCTGCCCTGCCTCCCTTCGCTCCTTGCAAGAATGCCGGAAGTTTGCCTGCGATACACTGCAATTGTGAGGCGGATTCGTTTTACAATCGTCGGCGGTTTCTTTTCCAGCGCGCTTTGCATGGCCACTTTGTTCTTCGCCACTCCAGGGCAACGTGCGGATGCGCAGGGTGGAATGGCCACTGCCGCACCGCAAAAGGCACAGTTTGACAACCTGCACCGGCCCATCACCGCCGGCGGTTTTGTCAAAGATGGCCCTGTCATTTTTCAAAACGTCGCCGAGGCCGCCGGCCTCACGCGCTGGCATCACACCGCAGGCACCCCGGAAAAAAAACTCATTCTCGAGGCGAAGGGGCCCGGGGTCTGCCTTTTTGATTATGACAACGACGGCTGGTTGGACATCTACCTTGTCAACGGCTCGACGTACGATGCGCTTGCCGGAAAAGCCACTCCGCCGCATGCCGCGCTTTTTCATAATAATCACGACGGGACTTTCACTGAAGTCGCCGCAAAGGCAGGCGTTGCAAACGACCGCTGGGGCTACGGCTGCGCGGTGGGCGACTTTGACAATGACGGCTGGCCGGACCTGTACGTCAGCAATTATGGCAAGAACCGTCTCTACCGCAATAATCATGACGGCACCTTCACCGACGTTGCAGAAGCGGCGGGCGTCACAGTCGGCGCATGGTCAACGGGTGCGACATTTGGAGACTATGACGGCGACGGTCGCCTGGACCTTTTTGTCGCCGGTTACGCGCAGATTGACCTGGCCAACCCTCCCTACTCCGGCTCCAAGGCAGTCAGTTTTACCAACTGTGTTTATCGCGGTGTGCCGGTCATGTGCGGGCCACGCGGACTCAAGGGCGAACACGACCATCTGTTCCATAACAATGGCGACGGGACCTTTACCGACGTGGGCAAAACACTGGGCGTGGATGACCCCAACGGGTACTACGGCCTCGGCGCTCTTTTTGCAGACGTGAACGGGGACGGCAAGCCTGACCTGATTGTGGCCGACGACTCAAGCCCGAATTATCTTTACATCAACAAGGGTGATGGCACTTTTCA
>JAJXXN010000343.1 GCA_021781075.1 Acidobacteriota bacterium
GATCTAGTTACCCCAAGCCTCCCTATGTTATAGATTCAATTGTAAGAGAGCCATTGGCACACATACCCTTGAAATCAGGTTGATGGTATGATTGAATCAGATTTACTCATCCCTTGATTTTTTGAAACAGATTCACACCCAGTTTGCAAAGGGCCGGAGGAAACTCATGTCGCATAAAATGTTTCAACGCTTCGCAGGTTCGACAGTGGCGCTGCTACTGCTTTCCGGCGCGTTCCTGCTGAGCAGTTGCGGTACCAGCGCGCCGATCAGGGTGACATTTCTCACCAACTCACCTCTTCCCGCCGCAACGGCCGGTGTCAAATATACAACCTCCATTCAGGCTGACGGCGTGACCGGCCCGCCGACTGGCGTTTACCAGTACTCGATTGTCTCGGGAACCTTCCCCGGGGTTGGCGTCACACCTTCCAATGGAACCCTGGCCTTTGCCACGTCCAACACCGTGGGCACAAATGACAGTTCGATGGCGGTAATCACGGGTACGCCCACGCGCGCCGCGACCTACACATTCACCGTGCAGGCGCAGGACTCGCTGAAGCCCCCGACAACCGGCAGCGCGCAGTATACCTTGACAGTGAACCCGTAAACAAAATCGGGATGATTGAACGGGAAAGCCGCAGCCTTTGGGTTGCGGCTTTTTCATTTCTTAGCAGCCGTGGGCTTTGACGCGTCCTCCGGTTGCGTGGGCTGTTGCGGCTCGCCGCCTTTCAGGTCAGTGGGCAGCGCGTGCTCTGTGGTATTGCTCACCAGCAAAGTGATGCGGCGGTTGGAGGGGTCGTCCGGGGTCTTGCCCGCGCGCGGCATCTGGTCGGCGTAGCCGCGCACCTGTGTGACCTGGTTGGAGCGCACGCCGTCGGTTTGCAGCAGGCGCCGCGCGGAGTTGGCGCGGTCGGCGGAGAGCTCCCAATTGCTGTAATTGGCATCGTGGGAATACTGGATCGCATCCGTGTGCCCTTCAATGAGGAGGGTATTGGGCAGGGTTTTGAGCTCGCGGGCGAGAAGTTGGAGCAGATCCTGCCCGTTCTTGCTCAACTGCGCGCTGCCGCTTTGATAGAAGGTGCCGTTTTTGTCCTCGATGAGTTCAATGCGCAGGCCCTCGGCGGTGATGGTGATTTCAATCTGCTTGGAAAGCTTCTGCAACTCCTTGTTCTCGCGGATTTCCTTTTCGAGTTTTTCCTTCAACTCCTTGAAGTGCTTGTCGATGGGGGCGGGAGTATCACCCTCGCCGGTCCCGGTCATGGTTGTCCCCATGAGGGTGCTCAAACCCTTGGGGTCGTTGAAGTATCCAGCCACGGCCTTTTTGACTTTTTCACTCGAGTTCAAAAGCCAGAGGACGATGAAGAGGGCCATCATGGCGGTGACAAAGTCGGCGTAGGCGACCTTCCATGCGCCGCCGTGGTGGCCGCCGTGGCCGCCTTTTTTTTTGATGACGATGATGGGCCGAGGCTTGTTGTTCATAGGGTTGCCACCTTAAGCCGCCGCTTCCGCGCCACCGCCGCCCTTGCAGGCTTTTTCCATTTCGATGAAGCCGGGGCGCAGGTGGGCGGGGATGGCACGCCGCCCCATCTCAAGGGAGATCATCGGCGCGCCGCCCTTCAAGAAGCCCAGGAGGATGACACGCAGCACATGGAGATAGGCGTTGTGGTCATCGGCAATTTTGGTCATGTTGCCGGCCAGCGGGCCAAAGACGCCATAGCATAAAAGAATGCCGAGGAATGTCCCGACGAGCGCGGCGGCGACCTTGTGGCCAATCTCCTCTGGCGGGCCGCCGATTGCACCCATGGTGATGACGACACCGAGGACGGCAGCGACGATGCCGAGGCCAGGCAGCGAGTCGGCAACGGTGGTCAGGGAGGCGATCGGGACACCATGCCCATGGTGGTGCACTTCCATGTCAAGCTCCATCATCTGGTCCATGTCGAAGGGTTCCACGCCGCCGGTGATGGCCATGCGGAGCGTGTCGCAGACAAAGTCGCAAGAGTGGTGGTCTTTCAGGAACTCGGGGTATTTTTTGAAGATGGCGCTCTCGTGTGGTTTCTCGACATCCATCTCGACGCTGAGCAACCCCTCCTTGCGGATTTTTTGCAAAAACTCGAACATCATCTTGAGGGTGTTGAGATAGCGCGCCTTGTTGAATTTTGACCCGCCGAGCACGCCGACCAGCCCGGCGGCGAGCGCCTTGATGATGTGAATGGGGTTTGCAATCAGCAGGGTGCCGAGGGCGGCGCCGCCGATGATGATGAGTTCCGCCGGCTGCACAAGCACGTGCATCGGGCCATGCTCCATGAGGAATCCGCCGATGATGGCGCCGAAGACGATGAGAATCCCTAGGATGGCAAACATGGCGAACCTCCCCGCGCATGGGTCGCGTGGTTGCCGCCGGCGTGGCGACTGGCCAGCATGGCTTTTTTCGCGCGGCTGAGCAGGGTGGGCAAATCCTCCCCCTCCCCGGCCTGCGCGTCGCCGATGCTGACGGTGACGGAGATGCGGTCGCCCCACCAGCGGAAGTCGGCGGTGCGGGCAAGGCCCACCAGCGTCAAGGCGTGGGCGGCAAGCTGCGCGGCGGCGCGCTCATGGG
>JAJXXN010000010.1 GCA_021781075.1 Acidobacteriota bacterium
TCTGAAATCAAGGACCTGCTCAGCTACTTGCGATTGATCCGCAACCCGCACGACTCCATCGCCCTCTCGCGCGTCATCAACACACCGGCGCGCGGCATTGGCGCCACCACGCTGGCCACGCTGGAACGCCTTGCGCTTGAGACCGGCAGCTCGACTTGGGACGCGCTCGGCGCCGCCATCAGCCAGCGGCTCATTCCCCAGCGCGCACTCACGGCCATTGAAAACTTCCGCACCCTCATCCTCGATGCGCAGGCGATGATGGACCCAGACTTCGCCGGCAAGCTTGCGGGCGACCTGGGCGGGGACGGCGACACCAGCTTTGACACCAGCTTTGCGTCCAGTGAAGAAACGCCCGTTGCCGAAGTTGCGCCAGCCGAGAACATCCGCTTTGATTTTGGTGAAAACGACCACGCTGTTGAATTCAACCCTTTCGCCGAGCCCAGCGCGCCAAAGAAAAATCCCTTCGCCGCATCCAACAGGCAGAAACGCAATCGCGACGAGGACGAGCCTGCGCCAACCGGCACCGGCGAGGACGAGTCAAAACCATTCCGCAACGAAGGCGACCCGGCCACCCTGCCCGAGCTGATTCGATTTCTGATTGACCGCTCCGGCTACATCAAGGCCCTCGAGGCGGAAGGCTCGCCGGAGGCATTCAGCCGCATTGAAAACCTGAAAGAGCTTGCCAACGCGGCGCGTGACGCCGAGGAGCGCGGTGAGACGCTGGCGGATTTCCTTGACCACGCGGCGCTCGCCAGCGACGCCGACCAGTACGACCCCGAAGCCCGCGTTACGCTCATGACCCTTCACGCCGCCAAGGGCCTGGAGTTCCCACTGGTCTTCCTCGCCGGTATGGAAGAGGGACTTTTCCCCCACTCGCGCACACTCAGCGACCCCGAGGGCCTCGAAGAGGAGCGCCGCCTCTGCTACGTCGGCATGACGCGCGCCATGGACACGCTCATCCTCAGCCGCGCGCATTACCGCCGCCGCTACGGCAACGACGCGCCGGAGCTAACGATTCCCTCGCGCTTCCTGGAAGAGGTCCCCGCGCACCTGATCGAGCCGCTCGGCACAACCGCGCCTGGGACAAACGCCTACTCAAACTACTCCGCGCGCGGCGCATCGAGCTACGGGGGCACACGCCACCGCAACCGCCAGCACGAGCGCAGCGACCGCGAGCATTGGAACTACGAGGACGAAAATCAGGAACTGGCCTCGGCCGCCGGGGCTTCAAAAGACTCGGCCGCCACGGACAGCGACTCCATCGCCAACGTGGCCAGGTTCTTCGGCTCGAAGGCCGCGGGGGCTCATGTCTCCGGCCCCATCACAAAATCCCTTGCCGCCTCGGCCAAGGCATACGGCGGCAAATCCGGCTTTCAAAAAGGCGCGCGCGTCCGCCACAAAAAATACGGCAACGGCACCGTGCTCAACTCTGAAGGCAAGGGCGACGACACCAAGTTGACAATTTATTTTGAAGGCCACGGCGTGAAAAAACTGATGGAGAAATTCGCCAACCTAGAAAAAATATAATCATGATCAAGAAGAGTCGGGGTGGCGGATTTTTCGCTAATTTTTAAAATCATCTTTACTGCCGCTTCCCCATCCCGCGGTCCATTGCCTCGTTGGCCAGGCGGTCGGCTTCTTTGTTTCCCCCGCGCAGAGTGTGCTCAATCCGGAAATCCTTTAATTTTTTGGTGAGCAGTTTGGCTTCTTCCCAAAGCGGTTTGAGGTCCGGGCTTTTCACTTTATAGATTCCCTTCATCTGCTTGACCATCAGTTCCGAATCCGCGACCACCTTCAGCCGCGAATGACCTTCTTGCAATGCCCAGCGCAGCACGGCCAGTAGCCCCGAGTATTCCGCCACATTATTGGTGCAAATGCCCAGAAAGCCGTTCAGGCGCGCCAGCACAACTCCGTTTTCATCCTCGACGACAGCGCCAAAACCAGCCGGGCCGGGGTTGCCGCGGGAGCCGCCGTCACAGTGGGCTGTAAGAAGAGACTCTTTTTTTTCATGTATTTGAACAGGTTCATTGGCGCTGTCGCCGGTGGCGTCGTGCCCGTCAAAAAGGTTTCCCATGCCGGTTCGCATGGATTTAGTGTACCGCCCGGTTGCCGGGGAAAATATCGGATAACCATTGCTCACGCACAAGCTCCCCCCGCGTCGAATATAAAAAGCTGCATTTATCAGCAGGGAGCAACCATGGAAGGTCAACCGGCTTCACTCCCACTTACGTGGCGTCCACGCCTCGGCGTACAATCAACGCAAGCCATGGAACCCGTAAGTACAGCGGCGCAAAACCGCGCCCACGAGGCCAATGAGCTGGAGCGGCAGCAACGGCAGGCCGCGCGGCTGCAGGAGCGCGCGCCCGAGGTGGAGTTGATTCGCCAGGCGCAGTCCGGGTCGCGGACGGCGTTTGACACGCTGACGCGCACGTATGAGCAGCAGGTTCTCCGTCTGGCGCTGCACCTGACAGGCTCGGAGCACGACGCCGAGGACATTTACCAAGAGGCGTTTTTAAAGGCCTACCGGTACATTGGCAATTTCCGATTTGAGTGCTCGTTTTATACCTGGATTTACCGCATCGTTACCAAT